>JALGSS010001155.1 GCA_029821745.1 Candidatus Zipacnadia bacterium | reverse complement strand
GTGGCGAGGAATAGTTGACAACGAGCCTTGATCGGGAGATGAGAGTATTGCTACTGGGACTTGATGTAGGAACCACGGCGGTGAAGGCGCTTCTTGTGGATCGGGACGCTTGTCCGGTCGTGGAAGCGACCGTCGAATACGGCATTTCTCACCCGCGCCCCGGGTGGTCGGAGCAAAACGCGGAGGACTGGTGGACAAGCCTCGTTGCCTGGCCATCTCGACCCAGGGCGACACGCTGGTCCCCGTCGACGACGACTGCAGGCCTCTCGCACCGGCGCGGACGTGGATGGACACTCGCACGGGCGACCTGATTCCGCCCCTGGAGGCCCAGGTCGACTCGCAGACATGGTATGAGACCACAGGCTCGCGGCTCCGGCCCTACGCGGCCGGGATGACCATCGCCTGGCTGCGGGAGCATAAGCCCGACGTGTACGCGCAGGCAGCCCGGTTCGCCCTCGTCGAGGATTTCGTCGTGGAGCGCCTCACCGGCAGACCCATGCTGGACTTCCCGAACGCATCGCGGACACTCATGTTCGATATCCGCTTGCGGGAGTGGTCCGGCAGGCTCACGGATGTGATCGGCGTCGAGCAAGAGCGCTTGAGCCCCACACTCCCCTCTGGCGCGGTCGCCGGCCTTCTGAGCGAAGAAGCGGCGGAGGCGCTGGGCATCAAGGCCGGGATTCCCGTGGCGCTGGGCGGGCACGATCAGACCTGCGCCGCGGTGGGAGCCGGGGTCGTGAGTCCCGGGGAGATACTCCTGTCGTGCGGGACGGCGTGGGTGCTGCTGGCATCCGTGGATCGAGTGCTCCTGGACGGTGAGCGCGGGCGGGTACAGACCTACTGCCATGCAGCGCCGGACCGCTGGGCGCTTCTCACAGCCCATGCCGGCGGCAACGTCCTCGCCTGGATGCGCGAAACGCTATACGGCGGCGACGCCGTCACATATGCAGAAATCGACGCAGATGCCCAACGTGCGCTGGATGAAGGCGGGCCGGGGCTGCTCGTGCTGCCGCATTTCTACGGCGCGAACTCACCCCACTGGATGCGCCAGGCGCGAGGAGTGATCGCGGGCATCACCCTAGGCCGGCGCCGCGAAGACCTCGCTCTCGGGATGTTGCGCGGCGTCGGGCTGGAGGTCATGCGGCATTTCGCGACCTTCCGCGACATGGGGGCCGCGCCGGACGAAATCCGCATGATTGGCGGGGGCGCGAAGAGCCGCCTCTGGGCCCAGATCATCGCCGACTGCACCCCCGGCGTCTCAGCGGGCATATTCGAGTCCGTCGATGAGGTCGTCGCAGCCCTGCCCATCAGCGCCCGCTTCGCGCCTGATCCGTCGAAAGCCTCCCTGTACGAGGAGCTGCTGGTCGATTCCGTCGCCCTCTCAGCCGCCCTACGTCCGATCTGGGAGAAACGGCAAGACAAGTGACAGGATAAGAGACATGAAGAACGACACGAGAAGCGGCAGGGCGAACGACAGGAGAAACGACACGAGAAACGTCAGGACAAACGACACGAAAAACGACACGAAAAACGACAGGAAAAACGACAGGAGAAACGGCAGGAGAAACGGCAGGAGAAACGGCAGGAGAAACGGCAGGGCGAAAGAGACGGCGGGATAAACGACACGACAAGCGAGTGATCGACGATAGCGACCGACCAGACCACGACGATGCGGCCCTCGAGGCCTGCTGTCACAACACGGGCCCTCATCATCGGCGCCGCCCTGATCCCACTCAACGTCTATTGGGTAATGACAGTTGAGGGCGTCTGGCACACCGGCCATCCCTCGGTCATGGCGTTGCCATGGGGCGTTGTGTTCAATATCATCCTGCTGCTGCTGGTGAACGTCGGCCTCAAGCGCTTCTGCCCGAAGTACGCATTCACCCAAGCCGAGTTCGTCACCGTGTACGTGATGGTCTGCATCGCGGTGATGCTCTCCGGACACGATACCCTCCAGCTCGGGGTCCCGAACTTGTCTCACGGCTGGTGGTACGCGACCGACGCGAATAAGTGGGAGGACCTGTTCCACAACGACCTGCCGAAGTTCGCCACCGTGAGTGACTTGAGCGTGCTGGAGCCGTACTACGACGGGCACTCGACCCTCTACCGCAAGGAACGCGTGCTGGCATGGATCGGACCGGTTTTGTGGTGGGTGGGCGTGGTCTTCGCGGTTGGCGTGGTGATGATCGGGATCAACGTGCTCCTACGCAAGCAGTGGACGGAGCGCGAGAAGCTGGGATTCCCGATCGTGCAGTTGCCCCTGGCAATGACCGAGGACGGCGGCAATGCGCGCTTCTTCTCAAACAAGATCCTCTGGCTCGGCATCGGCCTCGCGGCTGCCCTCGACATCTACAATGGCATGCACTGGTTCATCCCCTCGCTGCCCCTCATCGACGTGCGGCACAATGGTCTGCACTACATCGAGACGCGCAGTTGGGGCCTGCCGTGGAGCGCGATGGGGCGGATACCCCTGCCGCTGTACCCCTTCCTCACGGCGATGGGATTCCTGATCCCGCTGGATCTCTGCTTCTCGATGTGGTTCTTCTACATCTTCCGCAAGTTGCAGCAGGTCGGCGCAGCGGCGATACCGATCCAACTCATGCCGCGCCTGCCGTACCTGGACGAACAGTCCTTCGGCGCCTGGTTCGTGCTGTTCGGGTACGCGATGTGGGTCGGGCGGAGGTACTTCGGTGAACTGGGGCGGAGTATCTTCCGCGGGGAAGTGCCCGACTCGGCTGCGAAGGGCGACCCTATGAGCCACCGCGCCGCGGTGGTCGCGATCCTAGCCGGGATGGCGTTCCTGATCTTCTTC
>JALGSS010000253.1 GCA_029821745.1 Candidatus Zipacnadia bacterium | reverse complement strand
TGGCAGGCTGTCGAGCATCCCACCGTTGGTCCGGCGACCCGCGCAGGCATGTGGGAGAGCGCCAACGCCCTCATCGCCGAGTATCCGGGGGAGTTCGACACCGACAGTCTGGGCGCGCATATCGACGATCTGCTCTCGCGGTTCTGCAACCAGGCCCTCGGCGACACCATCTACCGCGTGGGCCGAGACGTCGGCCGCAAGCTGTCCCGCGATGACCGGGTCATCGGCCCGCTACTTCTGGAACTCAAGCACTCTCTGCCCCACGACGTCACCGCCCTGTGTGCCGCTGCCGGCATGCGTTTCCTGGCCAGGGACGAAGGCGGCGAGTATTACGGCCCGGATGAACAGTTCGCGAGGAACGTATTCGCCCGGGGCCCGGAACATGTCCTGGCTGCGACGTGCGGCCTGGACCCCTCCTCCTCCGTTAACCGGCCGGCGTATGAGGCAGTGCTGCAGGCCGCCTCCGACGTCCAGGATGCCATCGCCTCCGGTGGTTCCGTACTGGCTGGCTTCCCCCAGTCGTAGCTCAGTTTCCCCTATCGAATAGATAAATATGTGCGAGGGCCGCGTCTTCTCGGGCGCGGCCCTTTCTCGCTCCTATGGCCCAAAACGACCCTACAGGAGCCATTTCTGACCCCAATGCCCGTCCTCCGCGCCCTGCGATGTCCACGAACAAAAGAGAGTTTCTTTAGATTATCACGAGCTTTTCTTGACCTAACGTTGCGAATGGACTATGATGGAATCGGGTCTACAGGATGATTCCGACGCCATCACAGCACAGGTTCAGAGGATCGACACGGTGACGGTCGCAGCCAGGGAAACAAGTCTGCAGCAATCGGCCAGGCGCCACGCGACGGCGCTCACCTTCCCACAGAAGTTGATTCTTGCGTTTGCCGTCGCGGTGGGCATCCCGCTTTTCGGCTACGCTGCGGTGATGTACGCCATCACCGATGCGCGGATGAAGATGATGGACGAGATGGCCCTCAGCCAGCGGGTGACCATCGCGGACCAGCACATCCGCGGGACGGGTCTGGCGCTCCTGCACGCCGCAACCACCGCTCCGGGCCTTCTGGGGCAAGTTGGGAAGCCTGAAGGCGGTCGCGCGGACCAGTTGACCGGGTTCCTGAAGAGCCTGTCCGGCTCTCATCACCTGTCCGCAGCGGGGATCATCTACCCGGGGGCGATCCGCGCCCCGCGTTTTCTCGGCCGCAACCTCAAGCTCGATGCGGCGATCGCGGAGTCGTCGTACGCGAAGTCGGCGCTTGCCGGCAGACGGGCATGGGGATTGCAGCCGCAGGAGGGTTCACTTGCGGTCGTTGCCGCAGCGCCTTTGGCTCCCGTGCCCGAGGCGGGCGGGGCACGACCGGCTCTCGTGATCGCTCGGAGCATCTCCGCCGATGATCTCGCGCGGGTTCTCGGCTGCGGATCATGCACGGCGCAGATCGGCCCGATGGATGAGAGTGTGGACCTGTCGTCGAGTCGTCCGGCGCCGCCGCCACTGGAGAACGGTCTGTCCGGGTTTGACACCCTGGAGGTGAGCACCGAGAGCGCCCGCGAAGCGCTCCTGTCCTCCGTCGTCCTCCGCAGCCGTCACACCGGAGCTCCGCCAGTCCTGCTAAAGGTCGCGATGGAGCGGTCGGCACTGCCGGGGCGAGGCCCACGATTTGCAACGGTCGCCCTGTGCGCGTTCTCGTTCACGCTGCTGCTCGCCGCGTTCCTCACGAGCCTCGTCACTACCTGGGTTTCACGCCCGCTTGATGAGTTGCGGAGCCGCTCGGAGGCCCTCGCGCGCGGGGAACGCACCACGAAGCCCCTGACGGCCAACACTCGCGACGCCCTCGGGCGCGTCGCCGTGGCCTTCAACCGCATGGTCGCCAATCAGGAGGACGCTCAGAAGCGAATTCTGCACAACGAGCGGCTGGCAATGGCCGGCAAGATGGCAGCAGCGGTTGCGCACGAGGTGAAAAACGTCCTCTCGCCAATCCAGTTGCGTGCCGAGATGCTCTTGGACGGAGTCAGAGATCCGGTGGCCCGGGACAATCTCGAAGGGATGCGCCAGGAGATAAGCCAGGGAACCGCGTTGCTCAGGAACCTGCTGGAGTTCGCCCGGGGCGGCTCCAGAGAGTTCCGGGCCGTTTGTATGACTGATATGGTTCACCGCGCCACCGACCTCGTTTCGCCCCAGCTCAAGAAGTCCGGCGTAACCCTCGCTCTGGAGGATCACACCGGCGACGCTCTGGTTTGGGGCGACCAGGCCGAGCTTCTGCAACTCGTGGCCAACCTCGTCAACAACGCGAGGGAAGCGAACGCCAAGAACATCACTGTGCGCACCGGGGTCGAGAACGGTGTCGTCACGATCATCGTGCGGGACGACGGAGTCGGCATGGACCCGGGCACATGTACCAGGGCTTTCGAGCCGTTCTTCACCACCAAGCCTTCAGGCCGCGGCACCGGCCTGGGGCTGAGCATCTGTCACGGCGTCGTCGAAGCACATGGCGGAACAATCGCCGTTGAGAGCACCAGAAACATCGGCACCAGAATAGTGGTCACTCTACCCACCATCGAGGCAAACTAATGCAAGTCTTCCGAGTGCTTGTTGTGGACGACGAAGCTGCCTTGCTGATAGTCCTCAAGCGCGCGTTCACCCTCATGAATTGCGAGATGATCGGGGCATCGACGCTCCGCGAGGGTCTGCGACGCGCGTTGGAGGAAGAGCGATATCATCCTGCTCGACAATCACTTCCCAGAGGGACATTGCGACGCCATCGTCCCGTCGCTTGTCGCGGCGAAGCCACACGTACCTATCGTCATCATCACCGCGAATGAGAGTGACGACCATGTCCGAAACGCTCTCGGGTACGGGGTCAAAGAGGTGCTCGGCAAGCCCTTTGGGCTGAACAAGCTGGCTAAGACCGTCGCGCGCTACTGCTCATCCTTCCCCTTCGAGTCCAGCCGTGTGGCCTAGTCCCGCCCCGTCCGGGCAGGGACAGACTCCCTCGGCATCTCAACGGCCTCCGCACGCGGCTGCGCCGCCCAGATCATCGACGCGCCGCGCCGAACTGGTACAGGCCCTGCCAGATGACGTAGTGCGCCTTCACCGGCAGCTTCTCCATCCACATCCGCACCTCGAGGGTCCGCCACGGACCTGATCCCTCTCCCCCACCGTTATCGTTGTCCCACAGCCACTTCGGCGCCGGCCACAGACAGTACGTGGGCCTCACCGCCTGATACACCTTCTCGCCGACGCCGTTCTGTCCGTGGTGAGCCATCTGACAGTAGTCGGCATGCAGGCGGTCCCCGTAGGGGCCGTTTAGCAGTTTCTCTCCGCCTTCCACGCCGAGATCACCCAAAAACAGGATCGACGTCGCGGCATCGGACACTCGCAGCACGACGCTGGAGTTGTTCATGGGATTGCGGGTGATTTCGGGGTTGCGCACTCCCAGGACCTCGATCCGCACGCCATCAATGACCTGTTCCTCGCCCACTGCCAGTTCGCGCACGGTCTGGTTCGCGTCCCGCAAGGCGCCAAGGAAACGCTGGTATACGGCGAGCTCAGCGGCGGTGCAGGTCGCCTGCACCCACTCCACATCGGGGATGGACCCGTAGAGCGCGCCGATGCGTACGTCTCCGGGGTCGCCGAGGATCTCCCCCAGGGCCCCCACGTGATCGCTGTGCACGTGGCTGATGAACCACGCCTCCACTTTCCCTCCTAGACCCTCCAGGAACGTGCGCAGATAGTCCGCGTCGCCGGGCATGCCGCCATCGATCACGATCAGCTTCCCGGACTGTGTCTGGAGCACGTAGGACATCATCTGAGTCGGCGTCTGATTCGGCAGTTGCCACAGGGCGAAGCTCTGCTCGGGGCCGTCGGCCCAGGCGTCCAGCGGCGTACCCGCAATCAGCAGGAACGCGATCGTCAGCAGACACAGCCCGGATGTATAGCGCGTCAAGGGTCTCACTCCGCGGTCTTCGCTGGTGCTGGTCGGTGGTTCCCCGGCCCACGGCAAGAGACCTGCTTCGGAGGCGAAATGCGTGACGCGCGCGTCAGAGTTCTCCCGTCTGGACGGTCCCGATTCTGCTTGACACTCGGGGGTACGTATGATATTCTCATCCTCGCTCGCGGAGCAGAGCGGGCATTTTCACGTTCTGGGGCTGTAGCTCAGTCGGTTTAGAGTGCCGGCCTGTCAAGCCGGAGGTCGCGGGTTCAAGTCCCGTCAGCCCCGCCATACGCTACACACGGACCCTTCTGCAAGGTTAGGAAGCCGGCAGAAGGGTTTTTTGTGTTCTGGGGCGGTTCGCCGCCGTCGAAGATGCAGTTTGATAGTAGCAGATTCAGCAGCTTCCGCCTCTCGCTCTGCGGCCTTGCGAGCCAGAGATCATGCGCTCTCTGGGCCAGGCGCAGGAGCCGCTCACCATCCTCGAAGTACGCGTGGTTTCCGCGCTGGTGCCGCTCAAGGGCGGCCGGCAGCTTCATCTGCCGTTCCGTCCACTCCTCGTTCCTGCGCTCCCATAGGTCCTCAGTGATCCGCAGTACGAGCTGCTCCGCTTCACGGTCAATCCGCGGCCTCCCCGGCCTGTGCTTGTGCCTGAAGGTCCAGTGCCGACGCACCAGCCGGCGGCGCCGGCCGACGGGAGTGGCAGGCTTGATGACCATGAGGCAATCCAGCAGCTCTCGCTGCTTCATCCTTGTGCACGTTAGCAGGAGCGCCGGCCTCTCAGCCCGGGCCAATCGTGGACGCTTTCCTAGTTGGCGCTGGAGGATGATCGCTTGCTGCCGAAGGGCCAGGATCTGGCGGTCGCGATCATCACGGAGCAGGCCGGAGCCCAGGGAAGCAAGTGGCGATAGCAGCACAAGGAGCAAGTGCCAGAACACGCGGGGAGGACGACCCGGCCGGAAGGCGAAGTCAACACGGGCGTTGAGAGCTGAGCCACTGCCGATGATCGCCCCGAAAGGCCACACCCATTAGTCTTGGGACCCCACGCGGTTGGCGAGGACGCTGGGGGGCTTAGCCAATGGCTCCAGGCATCCATCAGTCTGCCGGAGGTCTGTCCGATGAAGTCCCCTCTTTTGACACGCGCGCGTCATCTGATCGCCACCTGCGTTCTCTCACTCACGATACTGCTCGTAGTTGGGAGCGTAAGCGCTATGGCCCAAGAGCCCGTCATCCACCCCGCCGAGGACTCTGATCCCGACCCCGGCCCTCCGGGCGAGAAGCCCTACGAGATGGCGGGCCGCGAGTTGAGCCGACCTGTGCTCTTCGATCTGCAGGATGTGTCCGGCCGGCTCGTGGAAGGCCACGACGCCGAGGGGTGGCTATACCGATCTGAGGACCAGAAGCTGTTCGGTGACGCGTGCGCGAAGCTGGTCTACGTTGGTAATGGTCCCAACCCGCGCTTGGTTGTCCGACCAGAGACGCCTATCACCATTCCCGATCCCTGGGATGCTCTGAACTTCTGGAACTACGGCAACAACTGGGGTTGGGCGCCTGATCCTCAGACGCCCCCGCTGCGAGTGGCGGCCATGCTCCGCGACGCTTCAGGCTGGGAGTTCGCCATCCCGCTGGGCTCGGTGAACTACAAGTACTGGTTCTTGATGAACGGTCGTCTGCAGGCCGATCAGTCGGCGCGGCTACAGCGCCCGGTGCAGTTTGTCGGCCTCGAGTTCACCAACGCACGGAACACAGAACGACGCACCATCTACCTTGGGCCGTGCGAGTTCTTCCAAGAAGAGTGGAAGCCGCTGAGCTTCCAGCCGTGGCCGGAGAAGTTGCCCTTCCCGACCCGCGAGGAGACAATTCTCCCGACCAACGATGCGGCGTATGAGAATGAGGTCACCTCCGACGGCGATGCGACGGTTTTCACCTACCGTGGCGATGACTGCACGCTGGCGTACCGAGTGACACCCGGCACGGGCACACTCGGCGACGTCGAGCTGCTCCACAATGGCAAGGCAGTGACCCCGTGCTCGGGCGGCGGCCTGCGCATCGTGACAGCGGAGGGGATTCTGGAACCGGACAGCCCGGACGTTCAACGCACGCTGACCGACGCCGCGCTTCAAAATGGCGTCCTGACGACTTCGTGGCGCCTTGAGGCCGGGGATGTGGCCACCACCGTCACATACCGATTCCGCATTCTCCAGAAATCGCTGATCGTGGAGATCGAGGCCGACCAGCCGGTTGTCGAGCGCGTTGCTCTTGGCCGCGCCCAACCCGTATCCGAGCCAAAGCTCTTCAAAATCCCCTACTTGACATACGGCGGGAATGACCCCCGCGTGCTCTACGCCGACGGCCTGTTCTACTTCCTTCAGTTCGACTGGTACCATTCTGACGCCTCGGTTCTCGAAGGCAGCGCTCGGGTCGGTCCTGACTGGGCCGCGTGCAACGGTGCGGCCACGTACATCCCCAAAACCGACGGCGTACGCAATCTCGTGCGTGAGCGCCTGTTCATTACCGCGTCCCCCCGGGTGGAGGAGGTCCTGCCCACCATCGCCAATCCTGCGTCTCCCATGCGTGAGCAGCAGGCCCACCGGCTCTGGCGCGTGCGGAGCGGGAGCGATCATGCACTGGAGATAGCCGATGCCGCCCGCCTGCGCCGCTACGGCTGCGAGCACGTCACCGTTCGCTACCACGAGAACAGCTGGCGCGACGCCGGGGAGAGCTTCACGTTCCGGACCCAGGCCGCGCCAGGGCGTGGCGGAGACCAGGCGCTCCGGGATTTCGTCGCGGGGGTGCAGGCTCTGGGCTGGCGGGTCGGGCTCTACACCAACTACACCGATTACGCTCCTGTGAACAGCTACTGGAACGAGGACTGGGTATCTCGGCACCCCGATGGCAACTGGCAGCGGGCGTGGATGCGTTGCTACGCCCCCAAACCCATGCGGGCTGTGGAGATGGAGGCGATCCTGGCCCCGCAGATCCAGGCCAAGTTCGGCGAGAACCATAGCTACTGTGACGTGCACACTGCAGTATCGCCCTTCTCGCGGGTAGATTACGATCACCGCGTGCCCGGAGCCGGGACATTCCGGCGCACCTTCGAGTGCTTCGGTAGGCTCCTGTACAACGAGAAGTTCGCCCATAAGGGACCCGTCTACTCGGAGGGCCGGAACCACTGGTGGTACGCCGGCCTCACAGACGGCAACTACGCCCAGATCATCAGCGGCTCCCCTCCCAAGGAGCCACTGCTGGTGGCCTTCGACCTGCTGAAGATGCACCCCCTGCAGATGGACGCGGGCATGGGTGCGCCAGGCATGTTCTTCCGGGGCGCACCCGGAGACCTCGACCAGTTCGTCGCGACCTCCTTGGCCTACGGGCACATCGGCTTCGTGGACTGGGGGGACCTACACGGAACGCTGAGAATCTACTACATGATGCAGCAGCTCCAAAGCCACTATGTGATGATCCCGGTGGCCCGCATCGAGTACGATGACGGCGGCAAGTTCGTGGACACATCGGAGGCACTGATCTCGGGGGCCTACCTCGAGGGCCGAGTTCATGTGGTGTACGAGAACGGCACTGAGGTCTGGGCCAACGCCTCCGACCGCCCGTGGGTGATTTCCCTGGGGGATACGGGCCTCACGTTGCCGAAGTGGGGTTACGCTGCCGGCGGAGGCGCCGGTCCGCAGGCTGCAACGTGCTACTCGGCTGTCGTACCCGCCGCCGGCCCGGATGCAAGCCGGGGACCACGTCGGCACGTGAGCTACAGCCATGGCCCCGAGCAGAAGTATGTGGACAGCCCGGATGGGTTCGCCTTCCTGGGCGGACTTGCGGCGGAGGGTAGCGGCGCTTTGAGGCTCGAGGACGGTCGCCCGTATGTGATCCGCACAGATCAGTTCGCGGACTTCGCCTTCAGGCCCGACCAGGCCGGCCTCGATCCGGCGCGCAACATCAGGGCCGCTGGAGAAGCCGAGGATGGCTCGACTGTCGAAGACTTCACAGTGCGCTGGAGTCGCGGCATGGTCCATATCATTCCAGGCGAAGCCCCGGCCCAGCGCTACGCCTTGAGTCAGGCCGACGGCCCGGCGCCGCCGGCCTTGAAGGCGCCGATCCTGGCACCCAGGGGCTCTGAGGTCAAGGTCACGCTCCCTGCAGACGCCAAGCTCTCGGGGGACCTGTCATGGGAGGTCGGCGGTGAACGCACTGCGGCGACGGCCACTCGCGCCGAGGACGTCCTGACAGTGCGGCTGCCCGAGGACGTCGCTCCGGCCTCGCACCTGTGGCTTGCCGTTCCCGTGGGCCACGAGCCCCTTTGGGTGGACTTCATCGCGGTCGAGCCCATCGACGTCTCGCTCGACATTGAGCTACCGGCGCGCCTGGCTGTGGGTGAGAAGCTGTCCGGCTTCGTCTCTCTCGTCAGCAACCTGCCGCGGGAGGCGGACGTGCAGATGGCGTTCGCTCCCGAGGGAGTGAGCTTCGAGCCTGCAGACGCCACAGTCGCGCTGGCCGTGGGCAGCCGTCATCGCCAGGATGTGGCCGTCGCTCTCCCGGACCAGCCGGGCCGGTACGAACTCGCGGTCCTTGCGACCGAAGGGAACTGGGAAGCGCGTGTGGCCCGTCCGGTGAGCGCGATCTGGGAGTACCCGACCCTCCTGGACCTCACTGATCCGACCGTGGACTACGTCAAGGGCTACTGCCCGCGCGGCGGCGAGGAGACCATGGGCGGCGAGACCATGTTCGAAGGGTCATTCCAGCCTACCCAAGGCGTGTCCGGTGGCGTGCCGCGTGCCTGCATCTTCTCGCACCCGCCCTTCGGAGCGCGGAAAACGGGCTACGTCTTCGGCATCTATGATCTCACGCTTCCCGCCAATCGCCAGACATTCCTGGAATTCTGGATGGGCATGCGGGACGGCCTGGACCGAACCGACGGCGTCACCTTCCGCGTGATGGTGACCGACCAGGACGGCACCGAGACACGCGTGTTCTCCCAGCACCACCAAGCTATCTCCTGGCAGGAGGCCGAGGTGGACCTGTCCGCCTTCGCCGGCAAGGCCGTCAAGCTGAAGCTCGTGGCTGACTGCGGCCCCAACGACGACACTACCGCCGACCATGCTCTGTGGGGTGACGCGAAAGCCGTCGTGCGCGACGCTCGGGCGAGAACGCTTCTCGTCACGGCCGCTGACTAGACGAGCTGCCGGCGAGTAGCGCCGACGATGTCTGCGGAGAGGTGGAAGCACTCTCTGCACGGCTATGCCAGAACGTGCTGGGTTGTTGGCAGTCAAGATGTGACCCCAAATACTGCTCTGGGAGTACTGCCCAGGCGGCCAGAAACAGGGAGGCGCAGGAAATGGCGGGGCTCAGAATCGGGATCGTCGGTGCGGGGACGGGGCGCGGGCAGTCGTGGATGCAGACCATGGCCAAGCTGTCCGAGCCAGATGACTTGTACGACTTCTGCGGACTGTGCGAGGTGTTCCCCGAGAAAGCGAAGGCCTCCAGCGAGAGGTGGGGGGTGCCGGCCTATCCGACGCTGCTGGAGCTGATAGACGCCCAGGGCCCGGACGTGATCCTGAGCGCTGCGCCGCCGGACTGCAACGTGATGACGGTGCCCCTCTGCGCCGCCCGCGGCATCCATGTGATGACCGAGAT
>JALGSS010000252.1 GCA_029821745.1 Candidatus Zipacnadia bacterium | reverse complement strand
GCCTGGACGCGCAGATCGCGCTGCACGCGACGGCGAAATGCCTGCTGTTGTGGTCGGGGCTGGAAATCGGGGACCGAGTGAATCGCCTGACGCCGGAGGACGGCCCCGAGTTCCCGTCCGAGGAGTGGAAGACCTTCGCCGCGCGCTGGGCGAAGGAACTGGGTGATGGCATGGTGGCGCGGGGCTTCGGCTACGACGACTGGGCGCTATACCCCGTTGATGAGCCCTCGGGCCGCAGAGCGCGCATCGTCCGGGCGGCAGGTGACGCTATTCGCGCCGGGGACCCGCAGATCCGCATCTTCGAGAACCCGTACGGCGCCGCAAGCCAGGCGGATATGGAGCTCATGGCCCCGGTGGTGGATATCTGGTGCCCCGCGTTGAACATCGCCAAGGACGAGCGCCTGGACTTCTGCCGGGAGCACGCGGATGAGGTCTGGATGTACCAGGTCCTCGGCAAGCCGTCTCACCCGCTCAAGGTGTTCCGCCTGGCGTTCTGGGAAGCGTTCCAAAAAGACCTGCGCGGGTACGGATTCTGGGACTACGCGAGTTGTGGCGGGAGCGTGTGGGACGCGTACGACAGCGACCGCCACGACTACGCGGTGGTGTACGACGGCGACGAGTCCGAGCTGATCCCGTCGAAGCGCTGGGAAGGCTACCGCGAGGGCGCGGAGGATCACGCACTGCTCACATTGGCTCGCGGGCTGGGTAGTGATGCCGCCGGTGAGAGTGTCTTAGCCGACTTGCTGGAGGCCCCGGATGCCGGGAAGCTCTCTGACGCTCGCCGCCGACTCATCCGCGCGATTGTGGAGGGGCAGTAGCCGTCGCCTGGCGTCGTCCATCGGGGGGCCGCAAGGTGGACGGTTCCCGAAGTCACGTGAGCCACTGGCGGCTCGCGAAGTGACATGAACGTGTGGCACACTGGCGGTCTCATCGGCGGTGTGCTGAATGGGCAATTCACAAGCACTGGTTCCACTGCGTGGTAACCAGTGCCACCCGTCGTCGGAGGGGCCGGACTACGAGGGCCTTGGCCCGTAGTATCCGGCCCGGTCCTCAGGGACGCCGAAGGCCACGGCGGTCGCGCACAGAGTGCGCTCCTACGGTTTGGCTAATGCCTTGCGCCACCAGTGTGACTCGCGAAGTGACATGAACGTGTGGCACACTGGCGGTCTCATCGGCGGTGTGCTGAATGGGCAATTCACAAGCACTGGTTCCACTGCGTGGTGACCAGTGCCACCCTTCGGTAGCAGGTTCGTCAAGTCAAATGAAGGGGTGCCACTGGCACTCCCAGTGCCAGTGCGTTAGAGTCAGACCACGCACACTCGCGGCCTTGCCGGGGGGGG
This sequence comes from Candidatus Zipacnadia bacterium, assembly GCA_029821745.1. Classification (GTDB taxonomy): domain Bacteria; phylum Armatimonadota; class Zipacnadia; order Zipacnadales; family JABUFB01; genus JALGSS01. The sequence continues at coordinate 5,670 of JALGSS010000252.1, read as the reverse complement.
TGCTGATACCAGGGCTCCGGCCGGATACGTCGACGCGATACTGCCGCGTCTCGTAATCCGGCCGCCACACGGCGGGCGATCATGGCCGGGCGCCGCCGGCACCGCGGGGAACACGGGAGCGCATACCAGGAAGCCGAAGCGACCGGGGAGGCAGGGAAGACGATGTCACAGGATAACGTGCTGCGCATCGAGGAACGCGGTGGCGACCTCCTACGGGACCCCCGCCTGAACAAGGGCACCGCCTTCACCGAGGCGGAGCGAGTGGCGCTGGGGCTCGAGGGCCTCTTGCCGCACCACGTCGCGACCCTCGAGGAGCAGGTGGTGCGAGTGCTGGCCAACTTCCGGCGCAAGGAGTCGCCGCTGGAACAGTATATCTACCTGCGCTCGCTCCAGGACAGGAATGAGACGCTGTTCTACGCGGCGCTGGTGGACCACATTGAGGAGATGATGCCGGTCGTCTATACGCCCACGGTGGCCGAGGCGGTGGAGGAGTTTTCCCACATCTTCCGGTCCGCGCGGGGCCTATATGTGACCCCGGAGGATGCCGATCGAATGGAGATGCTGTTCGAGAACGCCCCCTGTGATGAGGTAGGTGTGATCGTCTGCACGGACAACGAAGGCATCCTGGGGATCGGCGACCAGGGCACCGGGGGCATGGCCATTCCCATCGGCAAGCTGGCGCTGTACGTGGCTGTGGGCGGCTTCCGGCCGGAGCAGTGCCTGCCGATTTGCCTGGACGTGGGCACCGAGAACGAGGCGCTCCTCGATGACCCGCTATACCTGGGTGTCAAGGCGCCACGTCTGCGCGGGGAGGCGTATCACGAGTTCATCGGGGCATTCGTGGACGGCGTGAAGCAGCATGCCCCTCAGGCGGTGCTCCAGTGGGAAGACTTCAGTCGCGCCAACGCCTTCGACAATCTCGCCCGATACCGGGACGAAGTGACGTCCTTCAATGACGACATCCAGGGCACGGCGGGCGTGACTGTGGCGGCTCTGATGGGGGCCGCGAATCTGGCCGGCAGGGATTTCGCGGACGACGTGGTGTGCATCATCGGCGCGGGCGGGGCGGGAGTCGGCGTTGCCCTGGGCATCATCGCGGCGCTGCAGGTGGCCGGGGTCGATGCCGAGGAGGCGCGTCGGCGGGTATATGTGGTGGACAGCAAGGGGCTTGTCGCCGACGACCGCGACGATCTTGCCGCGTACAAGAAGGTGGTGGCCTTCCCGGCCGGGGAGCTTGCCGACTGGCCGAGACGCTCCCTGCATGACATTATCCGGAACGCCCGCCCGACGGCCCTAATCGGCTTGTCGGGCCATCCCGGCGCAATTGATGCTGAATCCGCGCGCCTGATGGCCTCGGTGAACGAGCGTCCGGCGATCTTCCCCATGAGCAATCCGACGAGCAAGGCCGAAGCCGTCCCCGAAGACCTGCTCCGGTGGACCGACGGACGCGCCATCATCGCCACGGGCAGCCCCTTTGAGCCGGTTGAGTACGGCGGGAGAACCCACGCGTTCAGCCAGGCGAACAATGTCTACGTGTTCCCCGGCGTGGGTCTCGGCGCCTACACCTGCGGCGCGTCCATGATCAGCGACGGCATGTTCTCAGCCGCCGCCAGGAAGCTGTCGGAACTCGTTGAGGATGACGACCGCGAGCGCGGCCTGGTGCTGCCCCCCGTGTCGGACCTGCGGCAGATTGCCGCGGAAGTCGGCGCGGCTGTGGTCGGTTCGGCGACGGAAGAAGGTCTTGCCCGCGACCGTCTCCAAAGATATACTGCAGCAGACTTGCGGGCCGACATGTACACGCCCTACTATGACGAATACAGGCCCGCATAGGGGGCGACGTATCCGCGCCACAGTCAGACGTATAGTAGGTTGAATACCCCACGGACCGTTCTCCATGATCCGCGGGGGGGGCCTGAAATCGGCACTCATCGGGGTGCCGCCGGTAGCTGCACGTGTGATGTCGATGACCCCGTGAAGGCGTCGCGCAACACGGACGGAGTCGTGGATGGAGGGATTAAGTGCTCGCCTAGTTCATCGCGCCGGCACCGCAGTTCACAATCGCTCTTTACTCGAATGGACGATCTTTCAGAGCGCATGGTTCCCATGCGACTAAGAATGGAGGCACCAACGGTGAGGAAGCACGGCTTTACCCTCATCGAGCTACTGGTTGTGATCGCGATCATCGCGATCCTAGCTGCGATCCTATTTCCTGTATTCGCCAGGGCCCGTGAGAAGGCACGACAGGCGAGCTGCAGCAGCAATCTGAAACAGATTGCAATCGGTATCCTCATGTATGCGCAAGACTATGACGAGATGTTCCCGCTCCTGGCGCCGTACAACCCGGCCCCATGCCAGGCGTATTTGCAGGACAACCTGGACCCGTATCTCAAGAACAGACAGATATGGATGTGCCCGAGTGCAAACCTGCAGTACTGGTGCACATACAGCGTCCCGTCGTGGTATATTCAGAACAAGAGTTGCACATATGGCGTGCAGGACAACCTGTTCTACTGGCACTTCAATGCGTCGGGAGATCACTTCGGCCGGGTGGGCCAGCCCAAGACCCTTGCGAGCATCCAGAGGCCCGCGGAAATCTACATGGGTTGTGACTCTGCCTACTACACGAACTGGATACACGCAGGCGCGAACATCGACTCCGGCGGCATCAACCGTATGCGCTTCCCGCACAATGATGGCGCCAATTTCATGTTCTGCGACGGCCACGTCAAGTTCTACACCCAGTCCGCCGTTCGTAGCGGACAGGTCGAGGACCGGTACTGGATGAACTAGCCCGATTCTCGTAGCGTGCCGGGGGTTGCCCCCGGCACGCGCCGATGCGCTGCCGATTGCCATGCATGTGTTGCTGACGCCTTTGCGAAGACACCGCTCGATATTTGCCGAGCCGTCCAGGGAGGGATCAACTGCCCACCTGAGCCATCGCGCCGGCACCGCGGCTTGGAGTCGTCTGCCGACCCAAGACCACGTTCCAGAGCGCATGATTCACATGCGACTAAGAATGGAGGCGTTAACCGTGAAGAAACGCGGCTTTACCCTCATTGAGCTACTCGTCGTGATCGCTATCATCGCGATCCTGGCAGCCATCTTGTTCCCGGTGTTCGCCAAGGCGCGCGAGAAGGCCAGACAGGCCAGTTGCAGTAGCAATCTGAAGCAACTTTCACTGGGCTGGCTGATGTATGCCCAGGACTACGACGAGAAGTTCCCGTCTTATCACGCCGGCCAGGGGACCTACGCCTACTGCGGCACTAACGCGTGGGGTTTCATCTACCCGTACATCAAGAACAATGGTGTGTATGACTGCCCCACGAGCCCGGATCCGGCGCCGGCGGCTACCCCGGACGGCTTCAGGACCTATGACGGCAATTACTGCTGGAACTACGACGGCTGCGAGGGCAGCCACGGCACCCTTGCCCGCTTTGACCGCCCGGCGGAGACGTACCTGTGCTTCGACGGCGGAGACCAGGCATGGCGACCCGGGACCAACGACTGGGCCGGCCTGATGGAAGAACTCGACCTCGATTGGAACTCAGGTAAGGAAGGCGCCAATCGCCACAACATGCAGATGAACGTCGCTTTCGTCGACGGCCACGTCAAGGCCCTCAGCCTGGGCGCGTTCTGCGCGGTGCCTTGCCCTGTGTACACCAATGAGCCTCCATGGTGCGCTGCCATGAGCCCGAACCCGATGGTGGCGGGGACGATCCCGTACCCGGATCGGTAAGCCGGCGGGATATGTCCTGTGAGGTATGAATTGAATCTGATGCAGTTGGCGTAACAGACAGAGCATCCCTCGTCGGTGCGGAGGCAGTGAGTGCCGCGATGCTGCGCGGCGGCTACGGCTTTCGGGCCACGACAGATGTGAACACGCAGAAACGGGCGGCCTTGCAGGCCGCCCGTTTCTGCGTTACCGTTATTCGAATCGCATTGGTACACCAGTATGAGGAGCATCAACATGAAGACGTTCGTTCGTTGCTTTGCAGCCTGCCTGCTTGCCTGCTTGGCGAGCCACGGCGCGCTCGCGGCCGAGGTTTTCAAAGACGATTTCTCGACGGACACCGTCGCCGACTGGACCGTGTATGACCAGGGCTTGGCCGGCGGTCCGTCGCGGTGGAAAGTGGAAGACGGGGCCCTGCACCAGCCGACCAATATCTACCACGTGCCGATCCAGAGAGTTTCGGACCGCGCGCTCAAGGAGTGGCTGGGAACGATCGCCGTCGCGGGTGATCCCGACTGGTCCGACTATCGGTTTGAGTTCGACTTCAGCACCCAGGACAATGACGGGATCGGCTGCGTGTTCCGGTTCACTGATACCGGCAACTACTACCATTTCCAGGTGGACGCGGAGAGCCGGTTCTTCCAGGTCACCAAGAAGCTCAACGGGGCATTCTACGTCCTCGCGAGCGGCGAGGCGGGCTACAAGGTCGCCGAGTGGAATCATGTGGCTGTGCGCTTGGCCGGCAAGAATCTGCAGGTTGCCCTGAACGGGAAGCTGCTCGCGTCCGTGGAGGATCCGCATCTGAAAACCGGCAAGATCGGCCTGGAGACACGCGGCTGTGACCGCTCCAAGTTCGACAATGTGGCGGTCGACGATGACCCGGGGTCTGACATCGGCGAGACGGATACACCAGGAGACATCGTGTTCGCCGATGAGTTCGACACAGATTCCATCGCTCAGTGGACTGTCTTCGACATTGGCAAGAACGAAGCGCCCTCGGACTGGAATATCAAGGACGGGGCAGTTCACCAGACGAGCAATATCTATACCCGCCTCCAGAACTCACAGCACCCTGAGTGGGACTGGACCGGCTCATTCCTTGTGGCGAAGGGCCTCGCGTTCACGGACGGCATCATCGAGACCGAGTTCTCGTCGACGGATGACGACGGGATCGGGCTCACGTGGCGGTTCAAAGACCCGGGAAACTACTACAAGGTCCAGTTCGACACCTCCTCCAAGTTCTGGCAGATCAGCAAGACCGTAGATGGGGAATTCACCTGCCTGGCGTGGGGCCGCGACAAGACCTACACCAAGGGGAAGAAACACCATCTGCGGGTGCAGGCCCAGGGCACGACGATGGCCGTATACCTGGATGCGGAAGATGCGGAACTTGTAGGGGTCATCGAGGATACGTCGATTGCCTCAGGCAGCGCCGGGTTCGAGACGCGGGGGAATTCGGGCAGCCATTTCGACTACCTGCGCGTGATTGAGCCCGATGAGCCGATGGATGTCGGCGCAATGGAAGGAACCCTGATGAAGCAGGCAGTAGGATCTATTCAACTCTCGAAGCTGGCCTATCTGCCGGGGGACGAGATGGTGCTGGAGATACCCCAGGCGGCCCGGGTGCGCGCTGACGCGTTCAGGCTGGTGCTGGAGATACCCCAGGCGGCCCGGGTGCGCGCTGACGCGTTCAGGCTGGAAGTCAAGGACCCCTCCGGCGCAGTGCTATCCCAGAAGAGGATCGACGCGGGCGCGGAGAGCGTCACGGTATGGCGCAACGATGGCGCAGCCCCGGGCGTGTACCGGCTGGATATCAACTCGGATACCACGACGCTGCGTACGATTCCGTTCAATGTGTGGAATTCGGTGCCCACGGACGTCGGCGTGTGCGCTCACCGGGGTGACAACGCCGTGGCGCCTGAGAATACAGTCCCCGCCTT
>JALGSS010000251.1 GCA_029821745.1 Candidatus Zipacnadia bacterium | reverse complement strand
TCTCCTGCTTGTGCCGGTGGCCCCGAAGCGAAAAATCCCCGTGCCGTGGCACGGTCTTTCCGTTCGTTATGGGGTGCCGGGTCCCGGCGCGGTACACTTTCGGGAGAAGAGCCTGAATGTCTTTCAGGTAAACAAGTCGCTTTCTCGCGCGATACGCGACGGCGAGCGCGGGGTTGTGAACCGTCGCGAGCGGCAGATCGAGCGTCTCGCCGCCGACGGCCTGCCACGTGACGCCGCCGTCACGCGTCTCCACGTAGTACAGGTTGGTCCGCCAGTTCACTCCTTTCCCCGAGGGGTGGTAGTTGAACGCCGTGCCGATTGTGTTCCCATGGGCACACGATATCTGGTAGTGGCCCTCGCGCACACGGGCAAGCGGTCGGGGCCGACGCCACGTACGGCCGTCTTCGCTCCGCCAGACGTAGAGAAAGCGGCGGCCCCTCCTGTAAAGGGTGTGTGGCACGACGAACCCGTGGCCCGGGAGGTGCCAGGGCTGAGCGTAAGAGAAGTTCCTCGTCAGGACGTGCTCGAACGCATCGATGGCATACGGCCTCGTGGAGCGATGAATATGCGCCGGCCGCATCGTGCCGTGGGCACTGGAGAAGATCCACAGGTAGCCGTCGGCGTCGATGCAGAGGGTGGGGTTGTCATGCGCGTCGTCAGTGTGCTTGTGGAGGAGGACGCGGGGACGTGCGACGCGGCCGGATGCGTGGTCGTAGTAACTGATCATGTGGAGGAGCGTGTTTCGGCGCTCCGGTCTGCCCCCCCACACGAAGAACGTTTGGTGAACGGCCTCGGCGTAGACCGCAAAAGGGTGCAACTGCTGGGGACACGTGGCCAAGCCGCCGGAGTACTTCCAGCCGTAGACGGGGAGCCGCTGGTTGCCGTACCAGATGCCGCGGAATCCATCCGTCGTGGGCAGTTTCCTCACAGTGCCACGCATCGTGTTCTCCGGCGTCCGGCGAGCGCCTCGAAGCGGAGCCGCGGCCGGCATGGCCGAATCGCGGCGGGCCGCATGGCCGTCGCTCGACTGATGCGCCACCGCCCTCGTTCGGGGTCACTTCGTCTTCGCGGCCTGCCGGTTCGGATTCGTCTGACTCGAAAGACGCTCGATCGCTTCGGCAACGCGGTTGCGGGCGTCGAGGAGGATGGTCGGGTCTTGAGCGTAGTCCTTCGGTGAGGACGCGACCTGGCGAACCTGCTTGAGGAGTGCCTCGGCCCGGGCGGCCTTCCTTACCGCCCCCTGGCGATCGGTGAGCAGGGCCAGATACTCGTAGTCCTCACAACCGTCACGCGTCGCCTCCCAGCGAATCGAATCAATGGGGCCGTCGGGACCGGGGTAGACGAGCATTCCATCGCCGTTCGTGCCGGCGAAGGACAGTGGATCCTTGAATGGATCCTTGTTCCACCAGTTCACCGTCCAGTACGCATAGCCGGTGGCACCGGCGTTGAAGAGCATCCAGAACGGCACCCGCGAGTCGAGGACAGGGAAGTCCACCAGGCAGTTCGGATACGGGTGTTTGGCCGAGCAGCAGATGTACCACCAGACGTGGTTGCCCTTCTTCTGCTCGGTCTCGAGGAATTCCTGATCGACGCAGTCGATGTGAGGGACCCAGATCTCGACGAGCCCGGCGAACTTGCGGTACAGGGCCTCCTTTCGACTGCCCGGTCGACCGCCGTAGGCCCCGTAGCCCATATCCAGCCGGCGTCGGATGCGCGGCGCTGCCCGGTGCAGCATCTCCTCGATTTCCCGAAAGGCGTCGAAGGCCCCGCGGCCTGGCTCGTCCACGAGGAAGAAGTACGCCATCGTGTCCCACTTGCGCTCGACCAGATGACGCTGTATGTCCGCGATGATTCTCTCCAACACCTCGCGCGAGTAGGGCGAGCGGAGCGTCTTGTTGCGGCCACGGAACTTCGCCGGCACCGGCACGTCGAGGGCGTTCATCCCCAGGCGCAGATTCTTCTCAACCGCCTTGTCGAAGGCCGTGTAGTCCAGGACGACGGAGCCGTCCGCCTTGACCGTGACGTCCGGCTTCGGAATGTCCGTCGGGGGAAAGGAGACGTGGGTGATGCGGTGGTCGGCCAGGTTCTCGCGAAACTTCCGAAGCATCTCGTCGTACCGGGCCTCGCCGTATCGCTCCTTCAAGTGTCGCGCGTACAGCCCGAACCCCGTGACCAAGCGAGGCGGAAAGGGCAATGTGAAATCGTAGACGCGCAATACGATGGGCACGTCAATCGCCGCCAGCCCGGCCGGGCGCACGCGGATCGTCCCCTTGTACCGTCCCGCTGGGGCGTCCCGGGGCACGCGGACATCTATCCACAGCGCCCGTGTCCCCTCCAGCGTAAAGGGCGCGAAAGGCATCAGCGGGTCCGGATGGAGACCCGGGACTCCCTGGCCGTGCGAGGGCCGGATCACTTTGACATACGCGACCAGCCGGACGCGGGGGGTAACGGCAGGTGCGGACGAACTGGCCCCCGTGGACTGGGCTGCAGCGGTCAGAGGTGTCGTGTCGACGGTCTCGATCCTGACCGGCCGGTCGGCGCGCAGGCAGAGCTGCGCTGCCTCCACTTCACCGCGAGCGGCCGAGATCCGCAGGATCGGCACACCCTTCGTCCCATCGGGCGCAGGGGTGTCCGGCAGGACCTTCCGGAGCGGATGGGCCGTCCACACGACCACCTGGTCGGCCGCCAGGGCCGCGGCGGGGCGAACGACGCCCAGCCACGCGATGAGCAGGCACACGCCGGGCATGAGGTGTCTCATTGGCGCACTCCTCTGGGTTTCGGACGACATCAGCGGCGGTGAGCAAACCGGCTCACCTCTCGCCGGCCGTCAGGATCAGTTTCGCCTCCCGGCCGGACCGCGCCCAAGCGGGTCGGTGGCCAGGTGTTTCAACAGCCCCAGACCGATGGGGACCGATACCTCCTCACAGTCTCAGCCCTCGCCGACCAGCCTATGTCAATTCGGGTCGACCCGCAACGACATCCCGCGAAGAGGAACGCTCTCGCTCACGCCACCCACGAGGTAGTGCCCATTCCCGCACGGATTTCGCTACGCAATGGAAGGTCCTCTGCGCGACCGATCGGTCGAGCACGCGCCTCGCGACCGAGGACCATAGCACGTACAACGGCCCCGGCCTGGCACTGGCAGCGGCGGCGAGTGTACCTTATGATTGACAAAGCAGTCACGTCTCAGGTGGACATCCCGGGCCACGGTGTGTCCGGTGCAGTAGATGGCCGTGGTGGGCGCCCAAGAGGAGAGCCTTTGTGGCGGTGGAAGTCCTGCGGGCCCGAACAGGCTGGGGCATCTCGCCTGTCCTCCTGCTGTCGGTCTTCGCCTCGTCGGCGAGTGCACAACCCTCGACCACGGGCGAAGCGTGGGTGCTTGACGGTCACAGTTACTGGCGGTGCCACTACACGTTTCGGGCTCCCGAGGACCGTCGGTCGAAGTTGACCGAGGAGGCGCGGCGATGGACCACGCCGCCTGCACCGGACGATTGGCGTGAGCCGGGCTTCGACGACCGGAACTGGCATCGGACTACCGCCTCCGTCTGGCCGGGAGGGGGTCTCCGTGCGAGGCGTCTGCCGCTTGCCCTGACCCGTGTGTGCGTGCGAGGCAAGTTCTCGGTAACGGACCCGGACATGGTCCGGCGCCTGGCTCTGACGGCGAATCTCAGACCGGGCGTGGCCGTCTACTTGAACGGCCACCAGGTGGCCCGCGACAGGATTCAGAGGGGAAGCACCGACTTGCCCCTCGTGACGTTAACACTACAACGCTACAATCGGATTTGCACCCCCTCCCTGGCCCTCCCCCGTCAAGGGGGAGGGGACACACCCGTCCCCCTCCCCCCTCCGTGGGGGAGGGTTGGGGTGGGGGGGCGTAGAATATCGATGTAGCGTTGTAGTGTTAAGGGCCGGTGTGAATGTGCTGGCCATCGAGATCACCGAGTTCCCTGAGCCGATTCGAGACCGACGAGGTCGAGAGCAACGGCCCGACCTGTTTGACCTCACCACCCTCCGGGTCAGCGGTTCCGCAGCCGCCGGCCTGATCCCGAACGTCGCTCGCCCCAGGGGTCTCCAGGTCTGGAATGCCGACGTGATGACTGGGGTGTTCGACCTGGACTACGGGAATTCCACGGAGCCGCTGGCGCCCATCCGCATTGTGGGCACGCGCAACGGTGTGTTCTCCGGGCAAATCGTCGTCGGCTCGGATCGGGAGGTCAGGGGTCTGGCCGCCCAGGTGACGGCCCTGAGCCGAGTGGACGGTGCTGAACGCATCCCGGCCTCAGCCGTGCGGGTCCGCTACGCTCTGCCGACCGGGAGCGAGCGCGGCACGAGCGCTGCCTACATGGGCCTCAGGGACGTGAAGCGGTTCGACGCCCTGGCCGCACAGCCGCCGCGTATCGTTCCGGTGCGGACGCGGACCGGTCGCGGGGCCAAGGCCGCTGCGCGCTTCTTCGGTGCCGTTCAACCGATTTGGGTCACGGTGTCCGTCCCACAGGACGCGATACCTGGAGCGTACGAGGGGCGTCTCACCCTCCACGCCGAATCGCCGAGGGAACATGAGCCTGCCGATCCTCTGAACGTGCAGGTGCCCGTCCACCTACACGTGCACGGTTGGCAACTGCCTCATCCCAAAGGCTTCGTGACCCACGTCGGCTTCATCCAGTCGCCCGAGTCGGTCGCCATGCAGTACGGGGTTCCTCGGTGGTCTCAGAGGCACTGGGACCTCATTGCCCGATCGTTGCGGCATGTGGCCAGCGTGGGTAACGAGACACTGTACGTGCCCTTGATCTGCAAGACCCACTTCGGCAACGAGGAGAGCATGGTCCGGTGGGTGCGAAGACGAGACGGGACCTATGATCACGACTTCTCCGTTCTGGAAAGGTACGTCGATGCCTACCTCGAGCAAACCCGCGCAGCGCCGCGAGTGCTCAGTCTGACGGTTTGGGATTCATCCATGATCGGCACGATGGGGTCCCGGAACACGCGCCCCGCTGAAGCACCGCTTGAGGTCAGCCTACTCGATCGCGATACCGGACGCGTCACGACCATGGTCGGCCCCCAACACGGGGGCCGGGAGAGCCAGGCATTCTGGGGTCCGGTCATGGCCGGCATCAGGAAGCGCCTGAAAGCGCGAGGCATTGATGATCAGCGGATCCACGTTGGTATCGCGGGCGACTGGAAACCCGACCGAGCGACCACGGATCTCTTCCAAAGAGTGGCGCCGTACGCCAAGTGGGTGCTGAGCGCTCACGGCGTGGTAAGCCACATCCACGGCGCCCCCGTGGGGTATGCGACCCACGTCTGGCGAATGAAAGGCGTACCGAATCCTGGCGTGGCGCGTCATCACGGGTGGAACCGGGAGGACCTGGTGAACGTCTTTCCGCGGCACGGCGGCCTGACGAACACGACGCTTTGGCCCGACGCACCGCTAGGGGTGCATCACGCGATCTCGGAAGCAGCCGTCGCCGGCTACCTGCGGGGATTCGGCCGCGTGGGCGCCGATTTCTGGCCCGTCCTGCCGAGTCCCCGCGGAAAGAAGACCCTGATCAACCGATACCCGGCGTCGTCGCGCTGGGAACGACTGCAAGTCGGGGCCTGCACACCGGCCATGCTCCATCCAGGTCCCGGCGGAGCCGTGGCGACAGCACGGCTGGAAATGCTCCGTCAGGGCATTCAGGAGTGCGAGGCGCGAATCTTCATTGATCGAGCCCTCGTGGACAAGACGGTGCGCCAGAAACTGGGCGACGCCGCAGCAGGATACCAGGCGCTGCTTGATGACCGCACACGCGCGTACCGAGTGGCCAAACAACCGGCCTGGGAGTGGTACGCCGGTCGCGACTGGCAGGACTGCACAAGCAGACTGTACGAAGCAGCAGCAGAGGTAGCCGCCGCCATGGCCTCGGAGGGGCCGGCTGGCGAGTGAGGATGAAGGACCGGTGGCGGGAGGCGGGGGCAATGACGCGGCGATCCGGACAGTCCCCCACGCCGACGCGGTCTTGATGTCATGAGGAGACGATGCAGATGCGGAGAACAAGTGTGTGTCTATTCGCATGTGTACTTGTCGGGTGTGTTGTGACTGCGGCTTCGGTGTCAGCCGCAGACGCGCAGGGACCGCTCAACGGGAAGTCGGCGCCGGTGAATCCATACAACGGGAGGCAAACAAGGGAGCAGGTGTTCGAGTTTGTCGAGAAGCCCAAGGTCGTGCAACAAGGCGACAAGTGGGTCATCGCGTTTGCCTCCAAGAGCGCCTGTGACGCGACTGTCGCCGTGCTCGACACGAACGGCAGGATTATTCGCCACGTCGCGTCCGGCGTGCTCGGGAAGAACGCGCCGTGGCCGTTCCGGCAGGGCACGCTCTCACAGACGATCGAATGGGATGGCAAGGACGACAGGGGCAGCGTGGCACCCCGGGGGTCCACGGTACGGGTATCGCTTGGCCTGGAGCCCCGACTGGATAGGTTTCTGGGCTCCTCTCCGAAAAGTGTACCGCTCCCGTCGCTTTGGCACCGCGACCGGAACTCGTCTGGATTCATCGCTTCACGGCCAACGGCACGGTGGGTATGCTGCGGGCGCCGCCAC
>JALGSS010000250.1 GCA_029821745.1 Candidatus Zipacnadia bacterium | reverse complement strand
TTCTCGTTGATCGCCCGCTCGTAGTCGGCAAGGTGAGTGCGGTTGGTCGCCCCGACCTCGCGCAGGATGCAGCCGCTTTCCTGAATGACTTCGGGAATGCGGAATGAGCCGCCGATTTCGATGAGCTGCCCGCGGGAGATGATGACCTCGCGCCCCTTGGCGCAGGCTGCGAGAGCGAGCATGACCGCGGCGGCATTGTTGTTGAAGACGGCCCCGGCCTCGGCGCCGATGATTGTGCGCAGGCGCGTCTCAATGTGCACATGGCGGCTGCTGCGGCGCCCCTCTTGGAGATCGGCTTCGAGGTTGTTGTAGGCGCGAGAGATGTCATAGACCGCCCTGGCTGCATGCTCCGAGAGGATTGAGCGGCCCAGGTTCGTGTGGATGATGACGCCCGTGGCATTGATAACGGTTCTCAATCCCTGGCGCGCGGCGGCGGACAGGATCGCGTCGGCGCGGGTCAGCACGGTCGCGAGCAGATCCCCCTCGGGCTCTTCATCCGCCAGAATCCGCTGCCTGGTCTGCTCAATCGCCTCCCGAATCGCGTCGACGGCGGGCGGGTGTCCGTAGCTCTGAGCGAGTTTTTTGCCCTGCTGTGTCTCGAGCGCCGCGCTCACTGCAGGAAGCTGTCGGAGTCTGTCCCCGGCACTCACAATCGCACCATCCCTTCGCGTCTCTGGTGGGGCTGCGGACTGGTGGGCTCATTGTAGTCCACCAGGGGGCCTGAGGGGAATAGCAGCGCCCCCAGACGGCTTGCGGGGCCGTTCTCTTGCGGGGCGGAAATGGGCTCAAGACCGGCTGTGTCGACGCCCCTTTCAGACCCCGAAGAGGACCAGGATTCGCGCGGGTGAATTGTCTTCACGGGTTCCTCGAAAGCGGGAAGGTGTCCCCGCTTGCTCGGCGAAAGTTTTCCACAAGGGTATTGGCAGTCTCGATGGGCTATGCTATACTTCGGCCCTTCGAGGTGAGTGGGGTCTTCGTCAAGTGCGCCGCACCCGCAATCACTCCGCGACAGTTTTGCCATAAAAAGTTCCTCTTAAGTTACGTAAATGGCGTGTAAAGGGCGAAGGGATTTGCGTGAAGCTGGGGGAAGAGCGTAGTCACCAGTTGCTAAGTGTCTGCGCTGCATGATCTCCGCATTCAGCCACAGGCCGTCTGAAACCAGTCGTTCGTCACACTTCCAGGGGGCAGTTCCCAGCCATTCGTTGGGGCTGCAGCAGTGCGTCTCGATAGGGCATCGAGACGTCCGTCCGCAACTTTGGTGATTGCGTTGGGCACGCGGTCAACCGCTTGAGACCCTCTTCGACACCACAGCATCGCACTCACCGAATGCAGACGCCTTAAGTTGCGGCCTCCCCGGTCAATCGTGCCCCAGGAGGACAGCGGGGATGCCGACTAATCGAACCCCGGACAGCGGACACTTGTGGTCCGTCGCTTTGCCCCAGCTTACCAAGCGCGTCGGTCACGCGACGCTTGATAGCTTCCTCAGGAACACGATTGCCCTGGACTTTGACGGGCATACCTTCCGGCTGGGCGTTCCCACACAGTTCGCCAAGGATTGGCTTGAGCAACGGCACGCGGATGATATCTGTGATTGCCTGTCTGAGGCTGCCGACGTACCGGTGGCACTGCAGATGGAGGTGACCAGCAGCATGGCTACGCCTGCTGCTCCCGCTCCACCTGCTCCCCCTGTTTCTCCGCCCCCACAACCGGCCGTATCGGTCAGTGCACGCTCTGAGGCGGCGACTCACGAGCTGTTCGGTAGCACTCCTCTGAACCCCCGGTATACCTTCGGGAGCTTCGTGGTCGCGGACTGCAACCGGTTCGCGCATGCCGCGGCGCTGCAGGTGGCGAAGTCCCCGGGGCGCTCGTATTCGCCGCTGTTCATCCACAGCAAGGTCGGTCTGGGCAAGACCCACCTTATGCAGGCCATCGGGCACTACGTGAAGCAGGACAATCCCTCGGCCAATGTGGTCTACCTGTCGGCGGAGAGCTTCGTGAATCAGGTCATCACGGCGATCCGTGAGGGCCACGTGGAGCAGTTCCGGCGCAAGCATCGCTACGGCGATGTGTGGCTGGTTGATGATCTGCAGTTCATCGCGTCCATCGAGGGCCCGGCGTCGGAAGAGGAGTTCTTCCACACCTTCAACTTCCTGTCGGAGACCAACAAGCAGGTCGTGCTGGCCAGTGACGCGCCGCCGCGACACCTGAAGATCATGAACGACCGCCTGCGCAGCCGCCTGGAGATGGGCATCGTTGCAGACCTACGAGCCCCGGACGTGGAGACCCGTGTGGCGATCCTCGAGAAGAAGGCGGAAGCTGAGGGTCTGGATATCCCCCGCGAGTTCCTGGAGTATGTAGCCACCAAGATCGAGTCCAACATCCGAGTGCTCGAGGGCGCGCTGTTGAAGATCTGCGCGTACTACTCGCTCTATGAGATGCCACTCACACTATCCATGGTCGAGGAGATCATCTCCGACTACTCGACGGCCGCCAGTGACAAGAAGCTGACCCTGGAGGACATCCTGGAGCACGTGGCGGTGACCTTCCAGGCTGAGCCCAGCGAAATCACCGGGCCGAAGCGCCACAAGGAAATTGTCTGGCCGCGCCAGGTGGCGATTTACCTCGCGCGCGAAATGACCGACCACTCACTGTCATCCATCGGCAAGTTCTTCGGTGGCCGCGATCACTCGACGGTCCTGCACGCGTACAACAAGGTCAGCGATCTGCTGATCGAGGACGAGAGGGTTCTGTGGTCGATCAATGATCTGAAGGCGGCCTTGCGCGGCGAATAGAGTGTCGCTTGGGGACACCACCGACACGGCCCGTGAGTGTTCTCTTTAGCCCTGCCCCAAGCGCATCAAGGCGCTGCTGCGGCCGGGCCTGCGGGCTCCATGACGCGCTCGCCCTAGGTTTTCAACAGGAGCCCTGGATACGCTGTTGACGGGCTGGGGGTGTCTGTGAGAAACTACTGTAGCTGTGGATAGTGTGGACAGTTCGGCGGGGATTCCCACAGAGAAATGAGCAGCGAGAAGCCCGTCGCCGTCTGGCCGCAAGGGGGTTCTCCACGGTTTCCACGGCCCTACTACTACTACTACGACGTTAATATACAAAACAGCCTTTGCTGTTAGGGCGTGGAAAAGCTCGACCATCCACGCCACACATCATCGCTTACCAAGTCATCGGGACAATGAACCGAGGACACACGATAAGGCGTTACGGGTCTCAACCAAGGGAGGACCGGACTGATGCTGAACGTGACTTGCCCGCGGAGTGCTCTCCACGAGGCGGTGCAGACCGTCGCGCGGGGCGTGACCGGGCGCAGCACTCAACCGGTACAAAACAACATATACCTGGAGAGTATCTCTGGGGAACTAAGGCTGGTCGCGACGGACCTTGAGTTCATCAGTCTTGAGGCCAAGGTCCCCGTCACCGTAGCGGACGAGGGCGCTTTAACTGCCCCGGCCAGGCTGCTGACCGAGCTTGTGTCTTCCCTGCCCGAGCAGGACGTCAACCTATCAGCCGATGCGAACCAGGCTCTCGCGGTCAACTGCGGGCCCGTGGACTACACGATCCGCGGGTTGGCAGCCGCTGACTTCCAGATGTTCCCTGAGATCGGCGAGGGCGTCACGGCGACGATGCCCCAGTCCTTGCTTGCCTCTATCCTGAAGCAGACCGCTTTCGCGACCTCTCGCGATGAGACCCGGCCGATCCTCACCGGTGCCCTATTCGAGTTCAAGGGCGACGAATTGCAGGTTGTGGCGACGGATACGTACCGTCTGGCGCTGCGCAAGGCCAAATTGGAGGTCTCGATCACAGAGCCGCTGTCGGCGATCGTGTCACAGCGGGCGCTCACTGAGTTGCTACGAATCCTCTCGCCGGATTCGGATGAGCCGGTGACCATAGCGGTATCTGCGAACCAGATTGAGTTCGCGCTTGGGGAATTCAGGGTTGCCTCGCGCCTAATCGAGGGGCAGTTCCCCAACTATCAGAAGGTAATCCCGGACGGTCACGAGCGCACGTTGACGGTGGCTGTGGCTGACCTTGAGCCCGCGCTTCGGCGCGCTATTATCGTGGCCCGCGAGGACGCAAATCGCATCGTACTGCGGCCCAGCGCCGAGTCCTTGGAGATTACCGCGCAGACCCAGGACGTGGGCAATATCGATGAGAAGGTTCCAGCACGTTTGGTTGGGGAGCCCACCGAGATCGCCTTCAACGCGCGGTACCTGCTCGAGGTGCTGGAAGCTCTCGACGTGGAATCCATCACGATGGACCTGGGTGGGCCGCTAAACCCCGGCATGGTCCGCATGGAGGGCGACGAGGACTACTTGTACGTCCTGATGCCCATGCAGATCATGTAGGAGCACAGACCACCGGTGTATCTCAAGAGCCTGGGCCTGGAGCACTTTCGGTGTTACGACCGTCTGGACATCGACTTCGGCCCAGGCCTTCACATTCTTGTTGGCGGGAATGCCGGCGGCAAGACGAGCATCCTCGAAGCAATCTACCTCCTCGCATCCACCAAGTCGCATCGCACCGCGCAAGACCGTCAGCTTATCCAGTGGGAACATGATTGGGCCCGCGCAGGCGGGCAATTTGAGACCGGTGCAGCGGGCAGCGTCTCCCTGCGGGTCACCTTGCGCAACGGCAAGAGCGCCACGAACACCGACGGGCCGGCGAAGATCGTCGAGGTAAATTCAGTGCCCCGGCGGCGCTTCTCAGACATCATCGGTCAAGCTGCGGTCGTGCTCTTCGGGCCTGACGACCTGTCTCTCATTAAGGGCTCCCCGCGCGTTCGGCGTCGGTTCTTGAATGCGGGCATCTCACAGGTGCGATCGGCGTATGTCGATGACCTCATGCGGCACCGCCGGGCGCTACGACAACGGAACGAGTGCCTGAAGCGACATGCTTCCGAGCGTAGCCAGGCTGAGATCCTGTGTGCGTGGGACAGCCAGCTTGTTGAGTCGGCGGCGAGTGTGTCCCAGGCGCGGGAGGAATTCGTGCAGGACCTCGGGCGCCATGTTCGCACGATCCATCAGGCCCTTAGCGCGGATCAAGAAGAAATCGAGATAGCGTACGACAGCGACCTGGGCAAGGCTGTAGGGCGTAGCGAGAAGCGGGACATGATGCGCGAGTTGCTGGAACGCAGCTTTGACAGAGATGTGGCCCTGGGGCGCACGTCTAGGGGTCCCCACCGCGATGAGATCGACGTGACCATCGGCGGGCAGAGCGTGCGCAGTTTCGGCTCACAAGGGCAACAGCGCACAGCGGCACTGGCTCTCACCCTCGCCCAGGCCCAGGTGATCGAGGAATGGCGCCGGGAGGCGCCGATCTTGCTTCTGGACGACTGTTTGTCGGAACTCGACGAGGCCCGTGCGCGCAAGGTCCTCGAGCTCACCCAGAGCGTGCAGCAGGTGATCGTGACCACGGCCTCGTGGGATCGTCTGCTTGAGGAGTACTCCAGCGGCGCACGGGTCTTCGACGTTTCACATGGAACGGTTCAGGAGCGCGGTGCCGATGCGGGGTAAACGTGACGGGAGAGTGACGGGGATCCGCCAGGTTGTCGACGGCTACCTGCGGTCCAAGGGGCTCGTGAAGCTGAGCCGCGAAGCCTTGGTGCCGATCATCTGGGCGGAAGTCGTGGGGCCCTGGTACCGGAAGCATACCGAGGTGTTGCGTGTCGAGGGCGGCGTAATCATGGTTCGCTGCGATTCGTCGGCCCGCGCCCAGCAACTGCAACTCGACTCGGCGCGCATTATCGACGCGATCAATGAGCGCCTTGAGGCGAAGGCGATTAAGGAGATCCGCCCCAGCAGTGGGGGCATTCGCCGGGGCGTCGCGGTGACTGATCCGAGCGCGATGCCGGCGATCGAGACACCGGCGCCGGAAGACCTTGAGTTGATGAAGCTTACGAAGTCCGAGGCGCGCTGGGTCGAGGAGACGGCCGCCTGCGTCGCCGAGGGGGACCTCAGGGAGAGCGCGCGGACGGTCTTGATCAAGTACTGTAAGTCGTCGCGGTGGCTCGTGGAGCGCGGTCACAGGCCCTGCCAGGTGTGCGGGGTGCTTGTGCCCCCCGGGAAGAAGCTGTGCCGCTCCTGCGACCCTGGGCGCATCCCGCTGCAGGGAAGTCCGGACGTCCTGGGCGAATATAAGAAGGACGATTGGGGCTGGTGAGTCAGGCCGGGGGCATGTCGAGACGTACGGAGGTGTAGCATGGCGAAGAGCACGTATGAGGGCAAGGTAGAGCAGCTCGGGAACTGCCGCTGGCGGCTGCCCCGAGATGAGAACCGCGGGATGCTCACCGACGGCATGGTCTATGCCGACGACAAGCTGTTCGAGGATCTGCGTAACGACCCCGCGCTGTGGCAAGTCGCGAACGTGGCGTGTATGCCGGGGATCGTCGGCAATTCCATGGCGATGCCCGACTGCCACTACGGCTACGGGTTCCCCATCGGCGGCGTGGCTGCGACTGATGCCGAGGAGGGCGTCATCTCCCCCGGTGGCGTGGGCTATGACATCAACTGCGGCGTGAGGCTCATGCGGACGAACTTGCTGGAGAGTGAAGTGAAGCCGCGGATCACCGA
>JALGSS010000249.1 GCA_029821745.1 Candidatus Zipacnadia bacterium | reverse complement strand
TGACGGTCTCCTGGACGCAAGCTGACGGGGGCCGGATCGACACGCAGGGCCCCGCGCAGACCCTTCGCGTGAAGTGGCCCTCTGAGCCGGTGGCGCTCACGCGAGACGGCGCCAAGCTGCCCGTGGAATTCGCGGACACCTATTTCACCGTGGCAATGCAGGGCGGTCGGGACAGCGTGCAGGTATGGAATGAAGAGCCGACGCCCGTTGGCGGAATCTCGCTCTCAGTGATTTCCGGCGACGAGACCTTCACGGCCGAGGGAATCCGCTATGGTCGCGGGAAAGAAGCCGTGAGCACGCGCCTGAGTCTCCCCCCGGGGGCGTATCGCGCGTCTGTGCCTGAGGGCGTGACCTTCTCTACCGGGGCCGCAATGCGAGACGGGGTCTTCTGGACGCGAGGGGAGGACACGGTGTCCGTATCCGGTAGCGGCCTGCCGGAGGAGATCCGCCTGACGCCTGTGAAGCCCGCGTCGAGACTCCGAGCCCGATTGCAGAAGGAGATGCCCGCAGGGATCACCTACGAGGCGGAAGAGAACTGGGGCGAGACCGGAGGCAGCATCCAGGTCAGCGGCGGCGGGCACGAGAACGTCTCAGGCGGGGATAACCTCTGGGCGTGGAATAAGGTCGGCCACACGCTCCACTGGGACCTGGACGTGGAGAAGTCCGGGGGTTACAGCCTTTGGTTCGTGGGCGCGACGCAGACGGGGCTGCTGACCGAACTCACGGTGGACGGCGGCGACGGAAGGGCCCTGTGGTTCGATCCGACGGGAGGCTGGGGGCGCACGGTGGCCGACGAGTGGCGAGCGTATCAGATTGCCGACGTGGACGGGCAGCCCGTCCACGTCAGTTTCTCGGCCGGCCGACACCGGCTGGAGCTGACGAACTGGATGGGCATGGGGCTGAACCTGGACCGGATCGTGCTGGTGCCCTCAGAGTGAGTGGGCGGCGCGCTCACTCGACAGGCTTGACCTCGAGGGTGCCGTCGTCGCCCATTGAGTCGGGAAAGCCGCCGCCCGCAAGCCACTCGCGGGCGTCGTCGTTGTCTTTCAGGTAGGCATCCCAGAAGGCTGTAGTGCTGACCCGAATGAGGTCCTGGAAGCGCGCGTCCTTCGGCGCAACGACGCGCCGAATTCTGCCCGAGAACACCATGTGGTCGCCGCCGGTGAAGGTGACGAGATACTGGTCGGCTCCGGTGATGTGATCGAAGGGCACGCGGCGCTCAACGGGCTCAGTGTCCGTGATGGGGCTCTTGTCCAGCGTACCGGTCATGTGCAAGCAGGGAACCTTCACGCCCGCGTAGACCTTGTCGAGGTCCTGCTTCCCGGGCGGCGGAGCGGGGCTCATCGCCACTGCCGCCAATATCCTCGCGTCGCCGAAGGCGAAGGTGCGCCCGGCGCGCGTGACCGTGCCCTGGCCGATGGACCCGAGAGTGGTGTGGGCGCCGAATGAGTGCCCGGCCATGCCCACGCGGGTCAGGTCGCAGATGCCCCCGATGCCCTCCTGCTGCGCCTGGAGCTGCTCAAGGTGGTTGAGGGCGAACCGGACATCGAGAAGTCGGGCGATAGCATTCTTGCCACTCGCAGCCGCGCGCATGGCAGCCATCGGGTCGTCGGCTCCCTTCCAGACCGACGTGTCGCTCCCCACATGCTGCAGATGCAGGGAAACGTACCCGTGAGAGGCCCAGTGGCGGCCAAGGTACTCGTAGCCTTGCCGCGATCCTCCGAGTCCGTGTGATAGCAGGATGACGGGGAATGGGCCGGCTTGGTCCTGCGGGTAGTACGCGCGCACGGGGACCTCGCGCCCGCGGCGCAGATCGATCCACTTCTCATCAGACACGGCGACCGCATACGAGCCCGGGGACGCTGGTGGCGCGTAGGCCTCCTGAGCGCAGACCGCGGACGCGCAGAGATACGTCAGTAACAGCGTGACCGTCGCCAGACCGATGCGGTAGCTCACTGTGGGACCTCTCGCTGAGTGTTTTTGGGGCTCCGTGAGTAGAGACGCCAGGCCCCGACTGACGTTCAGCGGTCAGCGGGTCTGTTCGTATCGTGTCTGGACCTCGTCAGGCGACAGTGCGCGCTTGTAGATTCTCACCTCGTCGAGCAGGCCGCTGAAGAAGGCGGTCGGGTGCTCGGGCGTGTAATTGCCGATGTTCATGGTGGTCTCCGAGGGCTGAATGCCGCCTCCGCGCTTCATCTGCGCCTGCTCCTCGCCGTTGATGTACACCCGCATCGTGTCGTTGTCGTAGGTGGCCATGACGTGGGTCCACTCGCCGAGAGGCAAGGGCTCTTCGCAGCGGACGAGATGGCTCCAGTTCGTGACCGGAATCTGCCACGCGACGCACCCGCCGGACATCCCGAGCCGGTAGCCGGAGTTGGGCGACCCGATGGTGTTGACCATCCAACGGTCGGATTGCTCCGCCAGGTCCGGCTTGCACCACAGCTCAATGGTAATGCCGGCGATGGGCCAGAATTCGGGTCGGCTGCCCACGGACACAGCGCCGCCTTCGCACAAGAACGCCTTGCCGCGTTTGCCCGGCGCCGACTTGAAGCCATGCTTGAAGGCGTTCGCCCCGGCGCCCGAGGTGTCGAAGGCCACGTGCTCATTGTCGCCGTCGAAGGAGTAGGCGACGACGAGGTCTCCTGTGGCCTTACCACTCGCGCCTGACGGCTGGGCCGCCATGAGTTCCTGGTACTTCCGGTACACGCGGTCGGGCGTCTCGAGCCCCACGTCTTCCGGCACGATATTCGGCGCTGGTGGGGGACCCTCGCAGAAGACATCCCGGATCGCGTCGACGAAAGCGAAGCCCTCGCCTGAGGTGGGCTCAATGTAGTGGCCCTCGCCGAACTCCGTCCAGTTGTCGAGCACTACGAGGCGCTTGTCGAGCCCGTTCCCCGGCGTGGCGTCGACGATCTCCTTCGCGTTTATCAATGCCTGGCGGAATGCGTCGGCAGTCAATCCGGCGTAGTACGAGTTGGTCCGTTTGCCGTGCCAGGGACGCGGATCCCATCCGCACATGACGTCGACGATGTCCGGAAGCGCGCCGATGCGCTTCTTCGCCAGTAGTGTCTCCTTCTGGCCGAGAATCCAGTCCCGGTGCGGCGTCGTGGGAGTACCCTCGATGTCACGCGTGACCGGGGGATTTGCCGCGCTGCTCAGCCCATAGGCCGACGTAGCGTCCCAGCCCTCCTCGGCCATGCGGTTGAGTAGGGCCTCGTCAGGTCCGCCCACGCAGCCGATGATATGGAGGCCGTCAAAGCCCCGGCGGCGGCACTCCGCGCGCATGTCGTCGAAGACCTTGCGGGTGATCTCCGTGCCCCCAAGTTCTGGCCCCACGCGCTCGGGTCGCCAGACGAACAGGACCGGCTTGTTGTCGATGACCAGGTAGGACGGATGCGTGAAGTAGTTCTCCATCCAGTAGGGGAGAAGATTGTCCATCATGTCCTCGGGAGACTGCACACCCTTGGCGCACCCATTCTCCCACATGATGCAGAACTTGAACTTGTCGAGATAACGCGCGTTCATCAGGCCGTCGTGGATCGCGTGGCCGAGGGAGTGTTTGACATCCGGCCCCCAGTTCGACCGATACCAGCAGTAGATGAAGGCCTGGATTCCGTGCTCCAGCGCGTACTTGATATGCCAGTCGGCGACCTCGGGCGTTCCCTCGTCGTACCAGCCGATCGCGGGCTTGCGTTCAGGCCAGTCCTCGATCTTCCCCCAGCCGTAGTGGGTGCCGAACTTCCACAGGGGGCAGTAGTGCATGAGGCAGGTGTAGTCCGACTTCGCCGGCACCGGCTCAGGTACGTAATCGGCGACGGGCAGGTCCACCGGCGGCTCGAAGCCCACATCGAGGGTCGCGGCCGTTGCCTGCAGGCCCTCCGCTGAGAGCTGGACCGTCACCGGACCCTTGATGGGCTTGTCGGCGCGCACCGGCCACTCCACCCGGCGGGTGCCGTCAAAGGGCACGGGCCCAAGCTGCTGCGTCGCGTCACCGTCGATCTCGATGCCCTCCGGCACCGAGAGCGTGGCCTGCAACTCATCGATTTCCCGGCCGGGGCAGCGGATGACAGCGATGATACGCTCATCGCGACCTGTCCTGAGAATCGCCCGACCCGGCGCGAGATTGCGCACATACGCGAAGGGCTTGCCGGCGGGCGCCTCCGAGATATACAGGTTGTCAACCGTGGCCTCGTTCGGTGGGCTGTCGCCGAATGCGATGGCGAGGAACTTGAGCCGCCCGGTCCACTGAGGGCAGGACCGCAGGTTCACGATGGTGGTTCTGTCGCGGTCCCACAGACTGAATGGCACCGAGTTTTGTCCCCGGTCGGTGACGAAAATCAGCGTCGCAGTCTCATTGCCGGGACTGTCGATGTCCAGGGAGACGTACTTCCGGGCCGATACGTCCACGTCGAGCCCGGGGTGGCAGATCATTGCTGCGTTGGTGGGGAAGGAGGCCGTCAATCTGCCGGCCCGCTTGGTCAGTGTCGCCCCGTTCTCCGCGCGCCAGCCGTCCCAGTCTGTCCGGACGCCGAACTCGGTGCGGTCAGTGCGCGCGGCATCGGGGACAGCCTTCTGCTGCCGCTCAATTGCCCGGTGAATCGCCACCTGCGGATTGGTGATGGTGAGTTCGTCCATCCGCCCGGGAATCGCGCCGAGGGTGAGCGGGTTGTCCGTGGGCACAGGCAGCCCCGAGCGGCGGGTAGTCACTGTGCGCCCGTTCACCTCGAGGCTGGTCTCGCTTCCCGTCCAGCGCGCGATGATGTGGTACCAGACGCCGGGCTCGGGGACAGGCCCCCTGATCCGGGGCTCCCAGCCTTCGAGGTAGACGAAGAATGCGAAGCGGCCGCCTTCGCTTTCGGCGTCCACGCGGAGCTGGTACTCCTCGTCCTTGTAGAGCAGGTGCTGGTAGCCGGTTGGTTTCTCGTCGAAGTAGACCCAGCAATCGAGCGTGAGGCCGGGAGCCAGATTGAGCACGGGGCTCGCGGGAATCTGGGCCCGGTCGCCGTGGAGGTCGAGAGCTCGGCCACGCGTGCCCTCGACGAAGGTCGCGGGATCGCGTTGGACGTCGATGTTGCTTGGCGACGCGTCCTTGAGGCTGTCGTCGAAAGACCAGTGGCCCACAAGGCCGTCGTCGGCACCGTAGGCACCGGCAGCCGTGAGTAGAAGGGCGATCAGAAGAAGGGGCACCGGGCTATGCATGTCGAAGACTCCTTTGCATGCGAGACGCGCGAACGGCGCGTGACGTTCATTGTGCACCGATTCGCCCCGGACGGGCATTGGACCTCCAGCGAGTGCCGTGGCGGGAGCCATGCGCCGGTGAGCGAAGGTTTGCAGGATAGATGTGGTGGGAACGATTAACAAGGGTAGCCGCTCCCGTTTGCTGGTGGGCCCAGAGGGCGTTCGTACGCGGCTCGTGTGGCCCGCGGGACCCAGACCGAGGTGATGTCGGATGTCTGAGCTGGTGGAATTTCGGCCCCATCCCAACTATGCTCAGCGTTGCTGGATCAACGCCTGCATCGTGTACCTCCTGGGCTTCGAGATCTGGGTGGCGCCCATTGCCATTTGGCTCGCGGTCGACGAGAGCCCTGTGTGGGGGCTGGCGCTTCTGGTGGTACCCACGATCCTGTTCGTGGTGGGCTCGGCACTGTACATCCCGGCGTGGGTCGCGTCAATTCGCTATGCGATGACGGATGAGGAGATCGTTGTCCACAAGGGCGTCTTCGGCAGGGCGCACAAGATCGTGCCATACCGCACCGTGACGAATGTCACCACCACACGGGCCTGGCTGGACCGTCTGTGGCTCAATATCGGGAATGTGCATGTTCAGACGGCGGGCTCGGGAGGCACCGCTGCCGCCGAGGAACGTCTGGTGGGGCTGTCCAATTTCGAGGAGATCCGCGACGAAGTCGTCAGGAACCTGCGCCGGTATCGGGCGGACGCTTCCCCCAGTCTGGGTGGCGGCGAAGCCGGGGCAACGGCGCCCGGACAGGAGACTGCCGACGACGACGTTCAGCGGCGCATGTTGGAGGAACTGCGCAGGATACGGCAGTTGCTCGAGAGCCAGGAGTAGGGGGGCAGTCGGTGGTTGTGTTGAAGAGGGGTCGGATAGCCGTAGGGTGCCGATGTCGCACAATCGGCGGGGCCCCACGAGTGCCCCAAATGCGCTGGAGCGGCCCTGCGGGGCCCCGGTCACTGTACGACGTGATCACCCCGCAGCTAGGTAACCGAGTTTCTCAACACGACCTCGGTGGTTCCTGATCATGCGAGGCCCGGATGGTTTCATCCGGGCCTTGTCGGCGACAGCGTGTTACACCCCGTATCGCGGGGGATTGCGAGGGCCACCGGCGGTCAGTAGTCCTCGGGATCCTCTTGCCCAGGCGGCGCGAGCGGGCTCATACCGGGAATCGGCGCCACTGAGATGAGACCGTAGTACACCTCGTCAGCGTCCGTGGGGTATTGCGCCCTCCCACGCACTGCTTGCACGGGCGGCCCACCGTGGTTCCTCTCCAACTCCATGGAGTTGTAGATGAAGAACGGTTCCACGTCCCTGCCTTCCCGTGAGTAGTCGCACTGGTTCACACACGAGGCGG
>JALGSS010001154.1 GCA_029821745.1 Candidatus Zipacnadia bacterium | reverse complement strand
CCTGCTGATCACACGACTCAAGGTTGTGCCCTTCATCGTCACTCTGGGGATGATGCTGGTTGTCCGAGGTGTTGCGAAGGCCGTCGCCCATGAGCAGAAGATCGACGCGCCTCTGACGTGGCTGAAGGAGCTCCTGGCCTCCCTGCCGCCCGAGCGCCAGTTCATGCTTGTCCCGCCCGGCGTGTGGTTGGTGCTGGTGCTGGCGCTGTTGGTGGCGGGGATTCTGCGGTACACCCGGTTGGGCAGGCATATCTTCGCCATCGGCTCCAACGAGCAGACCGCCCGGCTGTGCGGCGTGGCGGTGAACCGGGTCAAGGTCGCAACATACTGTCTCGGCGGTGTGTTCTTCGGTTTGGCCGGGCTGATGATGTTCTCGCGCCTAACCGTCGGCGACCCGACTGCGGCGATCGGCCTGGAGCTTGACGTGATTGCAGCCGTTGTCATCGGGGGCGGCAGTCTGGCCGGTGGCGAGGGGTCAGTCTTCGGGTCGCTGGTCGGCGCGCTGATCATGAGCGTGATCCGGTCCGGCTGTTCGCAGATGGGCCTGGACAACTGGGTTCAGGAGGTCGTGACCGGGGCGGTCATTGTGGTGGCGGTTGCTCTGGATCGATTGCGGCACGGTCGCGTCTCGGACTGAGTTCAGCTTCGCCACGGCTCCCGCCGAGAGATCAGCCTACTTCCCCCGGTGAAAGGGACGACCCATGGGTGGCCTGTCCGCTGGCCAGATCAGCGCCCACAACAGCGAAGTTGCCGAGCTCTGGGAGGCCTTCGGGAAGTCTGAGAACACCCGCGTCCCCATCACCTTCGCCACGGACGAATTCCTCTGGTTGAAGCTGACCGGGAACACCTTCCGCGAGTTCTACACCGACTCCCAAATCCAGATGGATGTGCTTCTGACCGGCGACGCGTGGTTCCGCGACACCGTCGTTCATGACCGCGCGATGGGTCCGCCCGCCGATGCCTGGACGGTGGTGCCGCGGTTCTGGATGGATGAGCCCGAGTGCTTCGGCTGCGCGGTCACGATCCAGGAGAACGACTTCGCGTGGAGCCGGGCGCTGGATATGTCGAAGGCGGAGATACTGGCGCGGCTCAGAGATATCGACGCCCGTGAGTCCTCGGCAGTCGCCTGTGGAAGCTGTACGCGGAGATGAAGCAGCTCGCCGAGGACAGGACCTTCCGCGACTTGCCGGTGCGAGTCTACTGCCCCGGCGGCGGCACCCACGGGATCTTCACCATCGCCTCGCGGGTGCGTGGGGCCGAGCAGCTCTGTATCGATCTGCTGGATGACCCCGACTTCGCCCGCGAGGAGCTGATCTCCGAGCCCGTGTTCCGCCAGCGCGTGCTGCCGCACCATCAGCGCATGTTCGGGGCCATGTCGAGCGGGCCGCGACACATTCACCTCTGCGGGTACGCCGGCCACCACTTCCGCACGCTCTATGATGAACTGGGCATGCGATCCCTGGATGGGCCGGGGACCTTCGTCGACCACGGCGCCGTGTTCGCCGAGATGCCTGAGCTGAAGATCAGCGCCCAATGCGATCACATGATCCTGGACCGTGGACCCGCGAGCGCGATTGACGAGATGATGCGCGGGATGCTGACCCCCGGGGCCAGACAGCCGGGGCGCCTGAGCATCTCCGGATTCCTGTTCCGCGACACGCCCCTTGAGAATGTCGCGGCGATGTATGAGTCAGGCAAGCGCCACGGGCGGATTGGGTAGGGACACCAATATGGATTGTGTTGACGAAGGCCAATCATGGGCACGGGGTGTCGTCCCGCTCCGCGGGATGCGACGGGGCTCCGTGCGGGGCATTCTAGAGATCCCGTGGGGCCCCGCCGATTGCACGACATCGGCACCCCACGGCTACGTCGCATTTCTCAGCGGGTTCGGCGTGGGCATCTGCGCGCCGACCGATGCTCGCCATTGATGCAGGCGGTCTCGCAGTGCCCGGGCCTTTTCCGGTTCCGCCGAAACGAGGTCGTTCTGCTCCCCGATGTCGTCCCTCAAGTTGTACAACTCCACCCGCATGTCTTCATAGAACTCGATGAGCTTCCAGTCGCGCGCTCGAATGGCACCATACGGGGTCGCGCCGCCCGGGTGGTAGTGTGGGTAATGCCAGTAGATGGCGTCGCGTTCGAGGCGGGCCTTTGGGTCCTGCAGCAGGGGCACCAGGCTGGCGCCGTCGATGGAGGTCTGAGCGCCGGCATCGCGTGCTTGCGCCATCTGCAGCAAGGTGGGGAAGAAGTCCGTGCTGATGACGGGCTCTGAGCATACGCTATTGGCCGGGGTCACGCCGGGCCAATAGGCCACGAGTGGCACCCGCACGCCCCCTTCGTAGCTCGAGCCCTTCCCTGCCCGGAGTGGCGCGTTGTTGGTGATATTCCACAGCACCAGCCCGCCA
>JALGSS010000248.1 GCA_029821745.1 Candidatus Zipacnadia bacterium | reverse complement strand
GAGCGCGATGGAGAAGAAGAGCATGAGCGGCTCGGACATCAGCACGCGGGAGAAGTACCAGTTCGACGGGACGAAGGCGAAGAAGATGAGCCCGTAGGTCGCCGCGGCCGGGCTCAGGTACATCAACATCAGCCGGTACAGGAGCACCATCGACCCGATGCTGAAGGAGACGGTGACGAGGCGCCCGACCCACTCGTGGACTCCGAAGACCTTGTAGAGGACGGCTGTCAGCCAGGTAACAAGCTGGAACTCAATCTCGATGTACGCGGGCCTGTCGGCGCTGTAGTCGTTCTCGGGCCAGAAGATGTTGAAGCCGTGGTTGGCGAAGTTGACGGCAATGGGGGCGATCTGGAGCTGCTTGATCCAGTGCTGACTCGTATACGGCCCGTTGAAGTCCACGAGCCGGACGGCGGTCGCCAGCACGATAATCAGAAGCAGTTCCCGGTGCCGGGTGCCCACAGCCAGGATGATCGGGCTCTCCGGGCGCGTTGTCTTCGGTGGGTGCGGTGAAGTGCGACGCGTGAAGAGTATCTCCTATGCTCCCCCACCAGCGCCGCCCGCGTAGGTGTCCGGCGGCCTGCTGAAACGCTGTGCGAACAGCCGAAAGCAGAGCAGGGCGCTCTCTACGATGATTCTCTTCGACAGCTTGGAGGCGCCGGCGCGCCGGTCAGCAAACACGATGGGCGTTTCGGTGATCCTCGCGCCCAGGCGCTGACAGCGAAAGAGCAACTCGACCAGGAAGCCGTAGCCGTCGGCCCGGGTCGACCACGGATCGGCCTGTTCCAAGATCTCCCGCCGGTACGCCCGGAAGCCGCTGGTGCAGTCTGCCTGGCGTAGCCCTGTCAGCAGCCTGGTCACAACGCCGCCTCCAACGCGGCTGAGAAAGACCCGGAACATCGACCAGTTCTCAGTGCGCCCGCCCGGAACGTACCGGGAGCCGACCATCACATCCGCATCCTGGAGGCCCTCAAGCATCACGGGGATGACGTCCGGATCGTGAGACAGGTCGGCGTCCATCGTTATGACGACGTCGGCGCCGCGATCGAGAACCGCTCGCATGCCCTCGCAATGGGCGGACGCGTACCCCAACTTGCCCGACCGGTGGATCACGGTGGCTGTCTCTGGGCGTCGCGCGGCCCAGGCGTCGGCGATTTTCCCGGTACCGTCGGGTGAACCATCGTCCACGATACAAACGCCGAGTTGCACCCCGAGGGTCTCGAGCCCGGTCAGCAAGGTGGGGAGGTTATCCGCTTCGTTGTATGTTGCAACGACTATCCAGGCCTGGGAGGGCCCGGTGGTCGGCGACTGGTCGGGCATCGTGCGGACTCCGGGACGACTGAGATCGCCTCGACGGCCGTCCGGGCAGGTCTGCGTGGCGGAGGGCCGGGGCCCGGTCCTCAGGTTCCCCGCCGATCTCGCGTCATCACCGCCAGCCACAGCTCCAGGGATGTCAGCCAAAGGTGGACGAAACTCCCGTCGGACTCGTCGGCGAGGGCATCCCCCAGGAACTGCCGCATCGCCGTCTCGTAATCCACCACGCTGTCATCCACGTCGTCGATCACGAAGATGCCGTCGTCGGGCGGTGGCGTTGCCAGAAGCTGGAGTTCGAGCAGGCCCTCGTGCAGTTCGTCGAGTGTTGCTCGTTCGAGACGGCTTCCCCAGCGCGAAGAGACGAACTCGCGGAGTTGTGCGCGCGTCACTTTACTCGCCTCACCCGCCGATGGGCGCGGCCGGAAGTGGTGGGCCATCAGCGTGGTTGTGTTGAGAAGCGTGGGCTAGCCGTGGGATGTCACAGCGCATCGTGACCGATGCGCACCATGGCTGTTGGTGGGGCGGACAATCCTGTCCGCCTGTCGCCCTGCACGGGACCGCGTCGCATCCCGCAGAGCGGGACGACACCCCGTGCCCATGATTACACTTCCTCAACGCGACCGTGTTGCCGGCCCCCGCACTGGGGACCAGCAACCTTGGGAAGCCAAGCCTTCAAGGACGTCGCGAGGGGGACGGGCGCGACCCGTCAGCCCAGGGACGGCTCAATGAGCCCGTAGCCGCCGTCGCGCCGGCGGTAGACCACCTCAACCTGTTCACTCTGTCCGTCAAAGAACACGAAGAAATCGTGCCCGAGAAGCTCCATCTGCAATGCGGCCTCTTCAGGTGTCATCGGCTTCAGGGAATGGGTCTTAGTCCTCAGGATCTCGATATCCTCGAGGGCCTCGGGTGGCAGCTCGGTCTCAGCGCTTTCCGGCTGCTCTTGCGCCTCCGGCAGCTCTTCGCCGGCAACCTTGCGGAACGGCGTGCGGTTCTTCACGTGGTCCTGGGCGCGCTCACGGTAGCGGCGGAGCTGTCGCTCAAGCCGGTCCAATGCCTTGTCGAAGCTGGCCAACTCGTCATTGGTGCGCTCTTCGGCGCGAAGAAGGAGCCCATCGGCCTCCAGGGTGATCTCAACGGTCCGCCAGGCTCGTTGCGCGGACAGTGTGATGCGCACATCGCTGATCCGGTCGAAGAAATTCTCAAGTGCCTCGATGCGTGGCTCCGCATGTTGTCGAAACTTCGGAGCGATATCGCAGTTACGGCTCTGAAACTCTACTCGCATGCGCTAGGTAGACCTCCCACGTCTGATAGGTACAGTAGGCGACTCTTCGGTACCACGGCACCAGGCCATTCACTGCGCGTGTCGAAGGCGCACGTCGATGCAGCCTTCTCGATTGCACGCGTTCAGTCCGCTACCAGAGAGCCTCGGACTCGTCATCCTCGACGGGGGCCTCCTCCGCGGCGCCCCCGACTCGGACGACGTTTGCCGCTGCCGGGCCCTTCTCTCCCTCCGTGATCTCGAATTCGACCTGCGCACCGTCTTCAAGCGTCCGGAAGCCTTCCATTTGGATGGCCGAGTAATGGATGAAGACGTCGGGCTCATTCTCGCGCTCAATGAAGCCGTAGCCCTTCTGCGCGTCAAACCACTTCACACGCCCGATCAAGCGCAACTTCCTCGCCTCCCCGGAGAAACCAGAACCTCTATGCGACAAGACCTGTAGGTCCAATTTAGTCGAAACTCTGACCGTGTGTCAACTGTGTTCGGCGGTGCCCCGGAGCTTGCTAGCACCCCTTGGTCCGGGTATAATGGTGTCATCAAGAGGTACCCCTGCGCTGCGCGTGACATCTGCCAGTTTCGGGCCAACACCCGTGCAATGGGAGCTCGGGCTCTGTGTGCAGCGTGATGTCCCGCTTCGGTGGGATAAGCAATGCACGCGGGAGAGCACCCACCTTGTCCATGGGTCCGAAAACCTTACGATGCACGGCACTTGCGGGGCCCTCTTGTCTCTCGCGGGGCCGTCTCCTATGAACTTGTTCGACGGCACTTCCCCTATTGAGGCGGCGCCCCTGGCGGCGCGGATGCGGCCACGGACTCTCGACGAGGTCGTCGGTCAGTCCCACCTCACCGGCCCTGACTCCATCTTCCGGAAGGCCTTCGACAGCGACCGGCTCCCCTCGATGATCCTGCACGGCCCCGCAGGCACGGGGAAGAGCACCCTCGCGCGGATCGTGGCGGGTCGCACCGAACGGGAGTTTACGGAGCTCTCCGCCGTCAGCGCCGGCGTCAAGGACATTCGGCAGGTGGCGAAGGAATCCGCTGACAGGCTCTCGATGTACAACAGGCAGACGATCCTGTTCATCGATGAGATCCACCGCCTCAACAAATCCCAGCAGGACCAGTTGCTCCCCCACGTCGAGAGCGGCACATTCACGCTGATTGGCGCCACCACCGAGAACCCGTATTTCAGCGTCATCTCGCCGCTCTTGTCCCGTTGTCGGCTGTTCCCGGTCGAGAAGCTGCCGGAGGATGCGCTGCAAGCTCTCGTTGCCCGATCTCTGGAGGACTCCGAGCGTGGCCTCGGGGTCCTGCACGCCCAGATCGACGCGCCCGCGCTGGAGCACCTGGTCAGCAGCGTCAACGGGGACGCTCGCGCCTGCCTGAACGCTCTGGAATTGGCGGCGCTCACGGTCCCGCCCGGCGCCGACGGTGTGCGCCGCGTCGGGCTGGCTGACGCGGAGCAGGCGCTTCAGCGGCCCGTGCTTAAGTATGACCGAGCGGGCGACGAGCATTACGACACGATCTCGGCCTTCATCAAGAGTATGCGGGGTTCCGACCCCGACGCGGCAATCTACTGGCTGGCCAAGATGCTTGAGGCCGGGGAAGACCCACGGTTCATCGCCCGGCGCGTGGTTATCCAGGCCGCCGAGGATGTTGGGCTGGCCGACCCGACCGCTCTCAGGGTTGCGATGGCCGCGGCCGATGCAGTAGAATATGTCGGGCTTCCTGAGGCTCAGATTCCTCTCGCGATGGCGACGATCCACGTGGCCGTCGCGCCGAAGAGTAACTCTGCGTATCTGGCCATTGCCCGGGCCCGGGAAGATGTGCGCAAAGAGAGCAGCGCCGGCGTTCCGGGTCATCTGGCCGGCGCGAAGCGTCCAGATGACCGGAGAGATCAATACCTCTACCCGCATGACTATCCGGGTGGCTGGGTTCCACAAGATTACCTTCCCCCGGAGCTCGCCGAGCGCACCTACTACGAACCCAAGAACAACCCGAGAGAAGCCAAGATTGCGGCCTACCTGACGCAGCTCAAGCAGGGAGGACGCGATCAGGCTGAGGACGCAGCTAGGGACGACGGTTCCGCCGAGGGTGAGTGACTTGAAGATTGATGCCAGTGTGATCGATGGTTGGCTGCAGACGATCGCGGTGGATGGCGAGCTGGACGCTTACACGGCTCCGCAGTTCATGGACGCGGTTATGAAGGCGCTGGACGAGGGCCTTTGCTGGGTCGTCATCGACCTGAGGAAGATCGAGTACATCGACAGCGTGGGGCTGGGAATTCTCATCGGCGGATCGAAGCGGGCGGGTGAGAAGAACGGGGACATGGCGGTTGCGTGCAACCGCCCCAACGTCCGGCGCGTCTTCGAGGTGTCAGGCACGGCGGAGTTGCTCAACGTCGTCGCTGAGTATGATGAGGCTATCGGGATACTGAGCGCTGAGCGGGCGGCCCGAAGCGGCTGTGAGACTCGCGACCCGGGAGGGCAGTAAGCGTGAGTACCACACTCCAGGATGTCGTTGAGCTCCGGCTCCCGGCCGACCCGAAGTACATCGCTGTCGTGAGACTGACAGTCGCCGGAGTCGCCTCACGCGCGGGGATCAACGTCGACGACGTGGATGACCTCAAGGTCGCCATCTCCGAGGCGTTCACGAACACGATAGACCACGCCTTCGAGGGCCGCGAGCCCGGAGTCGTTACCGTTCGGATGATCCCCGGCGAGGCCGCCTTGAGGATCGAGGTAGTGGACGAAGGCGTCGGGTTTGACCCCGGCAACCGGAACTTCACCCAGGCGACCGACCTGTCCGAGGAAGGCGGTCTCGGTCTCTACCTGGTCCATCAGTACATGGACGAGGTCAAGATTGAGAGCGCCCCGGGCAGCGGCACGAGGGTAATCATGACCAAGCGCCTGGCGAGGTGATGCCCGTGACATCTCGCTGGGATGACATGTCGACCAACGCGCTCTTCCAGGAGCTGCGCCAGACTGACTCACATGATCTGCGCAGCTACCTGATCGAGCGCCATGAGGGCTTGGTCCGCCACGTGGCCCGGGACTACGGGTCGCGCGGTGAGTCATACGAAGATATCGTCAGTGTCGGACACGTGGGCCTGATCCACGCCGTCGACCGGTTCGATCCCTCGCGCGGCACTAAGTTCGCCACCTTCGCCGTCCCCACTATCAAGGGCGAGATCCAGCGGCACTTCCGCGACCGCACCTGGGGCCTGCGCGTCCCGCGGCGGATCCAGGAACTCTCGATGAAAGCCCGCAAGCTGAGCGAGGACCTCTCCCAGCAACTGGGGCGGTCTCCTACTTACGCCGAGCTCGCGGGGGAACTGAGCGTTTCCGAAGAGGACATTATCGAGGCCATCGAGGTCGGTCGCCAGTATGAGCTGCTGAGCATCGACAGTGGCAACTCGGGCGATTCCGACGACGAGAGTATGCCGGCCATCGACCGTCAAGGCGGCGAGGATACAGCCATCGAGGAGATCGGCGATAGGGACGAGGTGCGGCGCGCCTTGCAGCAACTCCCCCGACGTGAGCAGGTTATCCTCGCGCTGCGTTACTTCCGTGACATGTCACAGCAGGAGGTCGGGGACCGTCTGGGGATTTCCCAGATGCACGTCTCCCGCCTGCAGCACAAAGCGCTTAAGCGCCTGCGGCACATCATGGGCCGAGGCGCCTGACCCCACGGACCAGAGCGTCCCGTAGGCCACAGCTTCGCCGGGCCCCATCTGTGACTATGCCGTTCGAGTCTGGTCGTGGAGTCTACGAACTGGCGGGTGCAGCTAGAACATGACCTGGAGACGCTGGTTCCAGCTTTCGAGCGCAGTTTGCGTGGGCGCCCTAATGGCGGCGGCCACGATCTGGTTTGTGCGGGAGACCAGCCAGATCCTGTGGCTGTTCGCCGCGGGGTTTTTCATTGCCTATCTGTTTGACCCGATTCTGGATCGGCTCGAAGCGCGACACTGGAGTCGGGGGCGAGCCGTGGCGACCGTGGCCGCGGGGGTCATCCTGATCG
>JALGSS010000247.1 GCA_029821745.1 Candidatus Zipacnadia bacterium | reverse complement strand
CCTGTCCGGCATGGACAAGGTCACCGCCGACGCCCTGAAGGCTATGAACGAGAGCTCGAAAAGCGGGAAGGGTGGCTTCCGCGGGGGCGGCTTCGGAGGGGGATTCTCGTGCGCATGCGCCTGCGCCGGATGTGCTTGCGCGTGTGCCTGCGCAGGCGGCGGGCGGTAGGGGGGGCGTGCACCCCGCACGCGGGATCCCGCGGCTACGATAGCACGGCAGACGGCAGCGCCCCGCTTGCACATACGTAGAAGCCCTCCGCGTGGTCTGCAGAGGGCTCCATATCGTACGTTGGGCGCGTTGAGGACCAATTGGCTCCCCGGGGCGGGCAACTGTAAGAGCTTTTCCGAGTGGTTTGCGATGGGCCCAGAAAGCGCTCTGGACGGCGCTGAGGGCGGAATCCGCGAAGAGGCCGGTGAGCGGAGGGTCCCTGCTCTTGTGCTCGCGTATGAGTTCCAGGGCTTTTCTCGACGCCGGAGTGGTTAACACACGGGCGGACATCGCACGACGCTACAACGTGACCCGAGCGCGGGCACCCAGGTGATGGACCTGCTGACACTGCCCGACAAGGTGCAGACGTATCTGATGAGTCTTCCCCCAGAAGAGCAGTGCCTCTACTCCGAGCGACGGCTCAGGGAAGTCGTCGGTCTCCCCACAGAGCAAGAGCAGGTGCAAGCGTTCGGGCAGATACGTGAGCTTGGGCAGCAGACGGACGCAGATGTCTGAGCACGACGGAGGCCGACCGGCGTCCTGCGCCAGGGGCGGCAAGTCAGTCTGCAGTCGATGTTGATGGCAACGAAGCACAGGTCGATGCTCCCGGAAGAGCGGTGCCAGAGGCCCGGTGGGGGAAGCTGGGTGGGATGCCCTATTGCTCCAGGGTGTGGGTGACCAACGGGTCGGGGAGTAGTGCGGCCCGGTACACCCCAAGGTCATGAGACTTGCGCTACTGATTCCGGCACGATGCACTTGTCAGGCCCGTAGCGGCCATTCTGAGCGGTGCTATATTGCACGAGAGGCCTGAGACTTGCGAGGCTGATCTGGGCGTGTCTCGGGGGCCTTGCGCGTGTGTCGACGGCTCATTCCGTGTTCTCGCGAACTCAATGGCTATCGTGAGTTATGGGCGTGGTTCTCTGGCAGTGGTGAGAGAACTTCCCGCCGAAGTCGCTCAACTTCCATTCGGCATGGGCATTGCCGTGGGGTCGGGCCACGTGCTCGACCTCCACCTGACTGGAAGCAGGAATCCAGCGGCGGCGTGCGCAGGACGCCCTGGTCCGGCCAGGGAAGTGCTGTTGCGAGTGACCGGCGCCGTGGCCATCGCCAGGAGCATTGGAGGCTGAGTCCCATGGTCCTACGCTGGGCTGCCGCCGCCTACCTGGAGACTTAGAGGAGCTTCCGCAAGGTCATCCGCTATCAGGAGCTGTTGGCGCTGCGACCCGCCTTGGACCGACACGAAACCGATCAACAGGAGATGGTCGAACAACAACCGAGCTCAAGGGAGCCGCCGACACTATCAACTGAAAACCGAACATGCTCACCGGCTGTATTCCGGCACGGATGAGATTGGAGTAAACCCACTGCGCCGATCCTCTATCGGGGACGTTGCCCATGGTGTATCGCCCAGCACTGAGTGTCGAGAACAGAATGGAAATACTATGTCCTCCAGAGACGCTACGGAGTTGTCGCTTGGCCCCCTGCGGGGTTTGTTGTGGCGTTCGCGGTCTTTGCGGCTGCTTGTAGCGGTCAGGTGTTGAAGGTAGAGCCCATCAGTTCCAAGCTGCTCTACGAGCCCGACGCCGCGCCTTTGTCACTGCTTCTCTCCAAGAACCGGTATCCGGCCGAGGACGGGCACCCCGACGCCATTGCCTGGCTCAAGCCGTTCGAGGGCCGGAAGCTGCTGGGTGAACTGCGCGTTGAGATTCGCGACGCAAAGGGAGCAGTGATGATGCGCCACTCCATCCAGCCCATCCCAGCGGCGCAGATCTTCTTCCATGCCGTTCTGCCCGCGGGTCTGGCTGGGAGGAAGGGCTGCATCAACCCGGCATGGATAGCACAGGGGCGAACGGTGGCAGAGGCCGCGCAGGACTTCGAGGTGCTTCCGCGCACTGGCGTGCCCACCAGCGGGCGGGTGCGGCTAACCGTGCCGAATGCGTCGGGCGTAACACTTGCCGGCGCGCCGATGACGTGGGGTGTGCCTTTCCCGCGCGGCGCTCTCGACGACGAAACGCACGTGCGGCTGCTCGACGAGAAGGACGTCGCCGTCCCAGTCCAGACCGAAGTGTTGAGTCGCAGGTTGCGCATCGCGAGGAGTTCCCAAGGGGCAAGGTGGACAAGTTTCAGATGAATATCAGCGTGGCCAAGGGGCAGGGCGGTCGTCTGTGGCGCCTGAGTCTGCCCGGCGGGCACGCAGGCTTCCGCCTCGATCCTCGCGTCCCGCATGTCTTTGCCGCCAGCCCTGATCGGTTTTCCATGCCGGGGGCTCGCTGACAGGATTCCGCTAATCCGGTCCATCATGTCATCCTGTCCATGGAAATCCGTTTCAGGAGGAGGCAGTCTGTCATGTGCAGCCGACTACTGTTGAGTATGTGGATCGTGCTGCTGTCGGTTTGCGGTTCGGTTTGGGTGGCCGTCCCCCAAGGTGTGGACCTAGCCGGCGGCGGGCCCGACCGCATCAAGTCCACCTCGGCGGCGGCAGCGGCAAGGCCCGGCGAGCCGTATGCGTGGAAGCCGCCCGCCAGCCGAGACCCAAAGTGCTTCGAGAAGCTCCACGAGCTTGCCGCCGAGCTAGCGGGCTATCTCAGCAAGATCGACACGGGCGGTTGGTCCGTGGCAGTCGTTGCCACGCCCGGAGAGCAACAGCTCGTCGGCGGCCGGTCCGGCCTGAGAGACGTCGTAATGGCGCTCGTGGATTCGGCGTCCGGCCTTTCGGAGTCGCACGCCGCGAAGCTGGGGCGGCTGAACAAGGAGGGCTACCTGCTCCACATCACGCACGACCGAGCGCACATCGTGGGCAATTCGGTGATTGCGCTCCAGCACGGCATGTTCGACCTCCTGGAGCGGCTCGGATGTCGCTTCCTGACCCCCGCGGGAGCCTGGACGATCGTCCCCGATCGCAAGGGGACGCGACTCGCGGAGAGCACGACGTTCGAGCAGCCGGACTTCGTCTCCCGCCGCTCGTCCCCGCGAAGAACTCCATCCGAACTGGCATCTGCGGCTTTGCAGGATGCCGGTAGTTGACGTCGGAATCGCATGCGCGTGATCGGCGACCCGGCGACCATCGACGGCAAGGAGATGCTCTTCCTGCTCGATAGCCGCGAGACGATTCCCGGCGCCGGATGGACGACCACGGCCATCAACCTCGACGAGCTTCTCCCCATCGTGCTGACCGATGGAGCGGCGACTGCCTGCGAGTTCTACGTCGGGACCGATGTGGCGGCGTTTGCGAACCCGACGCTGAACCTGAGGCTGTTCTTCCGGGGAGTGAGCGCCGGGGATGAACTCACCGTTGCCCTCAACGGTTCCGAACTCGTGACTGTGGCCGGACAGGCGGCCGCGGCCAACTATGTGGACTTCCCGGTGGGTGTGGAGCAGGTCCGGTACCGGACGAACCAACTGGCCGTGACGCTTCGGCGTGGGGAAGGCAGCGACAACCCCGTGGAACTGGCCCATTTCGAGCTGAGGGTCGGTCCGCAGGAATGACACGATGCTCGAAGGGAGCTGTCTAGCATGGATCTGGTGCTCAGCAGACGAGGCTTCATCGAGGCGTCGGCGGCGCTTGCGGGAGCGGGACTGATACTGGGCGCGAGCGATGCCGGTGCGGCCGGCCGCTGGGACGAGCCCGCGGACCACGAGAGACTCCGGCAGGCGGCCCGGCGCCGGAAGCGTCGCATCATCTACAACAACGACGGCTGCGACATCTTCTCTGATGGCGCCAAGACGCCCGAGGGGTTCCTCGCGCAACGGTTCAAGCACGCGCTGGACACGCAAGTGGACAGCATCTTCTATTGCACCGGCGTCACGACGCTGTTCTCACACCTGGCGCAGGTGGGGGAGACATACGGCGAGTTCTGCCATGATGACTCCGGCGCCAACGCCGTGAACGCGCGCGAGAACATCCGTGCGCTCAAGGAAGCCGGGCACGACACCCTGAAGCTGGCGGTTGAGTTCTGCCACGGCAACCAGCTCGAGATCATCTTCTCGCACCGCATCAATGACATCCACGACACCTTCGTTGACTGGCTGCTCTGCCGGTGGAAGCGGGAGCACCCCGAGTATCTGATGGGCGCCCGTGAGGAGGCGGCCAAGGCCGGCGGGGGCAACTCGCCCCGGCACTGGTGGTCGGCCCTCGACTTCGAGAGGCCCGAGGTCCTTGACTACCTGATCGCTATTCAGGAGGATGTCTGCCGGCGCTACGATATCGACGGGGTGGAGATCGACTACTTCCGCTCCCCGATGTTCTTCAGGCCCAACCTGGATTACGAGCCCGCCACCGACACCCAGGTAACGATACTGACCGGCTTCCAGCGCCGCCTGCGGGAGCTGACCATCAGGCTCGGAGCAGAGCGTACCCGTCCGATCCTCATGGCGACCCGGGTTCCCGCGACGCGTGAGGCCTGCCGCCACGTGGGGATCGACATCCAGGCCTGGCTGCGTGAGGACCTCCTCGACCTGCTGACCATCACCGGAGGGTACGTGCCATTCACCGAGCCCATCGAGGGCGTGATCGCCCTGGGCCACGCCCACGGCGTGCCGGTGTACCCGACGATCAGCGCTTCGGGAATGCGCGGACGGGCTCGCAGCTATGGGACCGTCGAGGCGTGGCGCGGAGCCGCCTCAAACGCCTGGCGGAAGGGCGCCGACGGCATCTACATATTCAACCTGTTCCCCTCTGGGCCAAGCACGCATTTCCAGCAGCTTGGGTCTCCGGAGAGCCTGGCGGGCCTGGACAAACTCTTCGTCGTCGACAACGCTCGGGCCCTTGAGGGAGTCCTGGTCCAGGGGATCGAGCAGTCGCAAGCCCTTCCTCTGGCCGTTCCGGCGGACGGCACGTCGGTGAAGGCCCTGCTTCCGGTGGGCGATGACTTTCGGCAGACGCCCCCGAAGGAGCTCGTCCTCCGCGTGCAGCTCGACAAGCCGCCGCTGGTTGCGTCCCTGAAAGTCCAGATCAACAGCCACTCCCTCGAGCCGCAGTCCACTGACGCGGACGGCGGCTGGGTGACGTTCCAGCCGCCGGCTCACCAGTTCCGGCCCGGCGACAACGCGATCGAGTTCGCCCTGGGCGGAGCGCAAGGTGAGGACGGCGACGCGACCGAGGTGTTGGCGGTGGAACTCTCCGTGCGGTACGAGTAGTGCTCTGCTCCCCGAATCTTGGTCCACCTGGAATGAGAGAGATGAGCCGGTTATACTCAATCCAGGAGGGCTGATTGGATGAAGCGGAAACGATACACAGAGCCGCAGATTGTGTTTGCTTTGCAGCAGGCCGAAGTGGTCGGCGCAGGCGCAGCCCACTCAGCTGGTCCGCAGAAGGCCAAGAATGAGTCCCGTACGGTCCCAGAACTGATCTGTGTGGCCTTTGGGCCCCCAGCGGCAGGTGATAACCTCTCGACACCAGTATTGACTTCTCCGCCCATCCCGCACATCCTCTCCGCATGTTCTAGCAGACCATCGTGCTCCTTCTCTCTCCTCTTGCCGCGCTGATCGCTCGTCTGATTGCTGACGACAGGAAGCGTGAGGTCCTCGCTCTCCGCCAGCAGGTGCTCATTCTGCGGCGCCGACCGCGGAAACGCGCTCACCTGAGCTGAACGATCAGTTCGGACGGCCCGAGGCGGCCATTGAACTCTGCGCAGGGCGTCGGACCGTACTGGGGACGGGCTGTCTGACCCGCGAATGCAACAAGCCCGCCTCCGAGTTCGGAGACGGGCTTGGGGTCGAACATGGCCTCCCGATTTCTCACCAGCCGAGGGGTCCAGATGATGGACCGGGCACGCCGGGGAGTCATCCTCGGGCTATTCGTGCAAAGTTCTGATTTGTGGCGACATTGGCTCCCCGAACCCGGAAAATCCGAACTTTTCGGCCCGCACTTAACCTACCGCTCTTCGTGGCGTCCACGTCTTCTGACAGCGGCCTCCCAGGTCCCAGCGCCTCCGCCACGCCTTCGTGCCGTAGGAACTCCTCCCCAAGCCGGAGCCCGTCCCTGTTCCCAGGGAAACGCCCGTGCAACGTGCCCGGCGCTTCCAGGCAATGCTGGACAGCGGGCAGGCCGCAAGCAGGGCAGACATCGCCCGGATCAAGGGTTGCTCGAGGGCGTGGGTGACAAAGGTGTTGAACGCGGACTACGTCCTCCCCGATGGTCAGCGGAGGCAGGCGTATGGGTCACACGGTTGCCAGAATCCGGCGCAAGTGCTCGGCGACCTCTGAGCCCGCGGGCATTTCGTCGGGCACTGGCGGAGGCCTCCAGGCGACCTTGTCATCCTCGTCCACTGCCTCCTCGTCGACCTCCCACCCGTAGACCTGCCAGACGGCGTACAGCGCCCGGTAGTCGCCGTCGATCAACTGCTGCCGTACCTCGGTGAGCAGGCTCAGCAGTTCGTCGTCACACTCAAAGTCGCCGTCTTC
>JALGSS010000246.1 GCA_029821745.1 Candidatus Zipacnadia bacterium | reverse complement strand
CGCAGCTCCTGCAGCGCTCGCAGGGCGTCTCTCGCCTCCATGTTGTGCACACCCGTGAGGCCGAGCGCAGCCGCCTGTGGCAGGGCCTTCCGCAGCGCTTCTACGCGCTCCGAGATGGTGTAAGGGGGTATGTGCCCGGCGATGAGATCCTCGGCGCTCTCCTGGAAAGTGCCTGACGGTCGGCCGGAATCGTCTCTCAGGATGCGCCCGCCCGGCGGGTCCTCGGTGTCGTGGCTGATCCCCGCAAGACGCATCGCCGCGGAGTTGGCCCACAGCGAGTGGCCGTCGTGGGAGAACAAGGCCGCGGGCGTCTCGCCCGTCACAGCGTCCAGGTCCGTCGCCGTTGGGAAGCGGTTCTCTGCCCAGTGGTTCTTGTCCCAACCTCGTCCACGTAGCCACTCGCCCTCAGACAGGACGGCCACGCGCTGTGCGATCCGCTGCAGGGCCTCGGGGATCGACCGCGTACCCTCCAGGTCCACCTGCATCCCGCTGACTGTCAGCGCCCAAGACGTGAGGTGCACGTGGCAGTCAATGAACCCGGGGCACACGAACCTGCGGCCGAGGTCTACTGTGCGCGTCCCGGGCCCGACATGTGCGAGTAGCTCGTCTGTGGCTCCGACGGCGACGACGCGGTCGCGCCACACGGCCACGGCCTCCGCAATCGTGTCTGCGGCATCACAGGTGGCGACGGTTGCGTTGTGGAGGATGAGGTCTGGATACACGGTTGGTGCCTCGGGTTCTCAGGGAGCGGTCACGCCGACGGCGGCTTGTCCGCCGACGGTGCGGACCCCGGCTGATGATACGGGAGCGGCACGTACTCGACGGACGGGCGTGCGCGCTGCGGCTGCGGATATAGGTCCATCAGCTCGTGGATGATCGGCGGGAGATCGTCGCTGACACGGAGCCCCAGCCGGCGCGCCTCGTCAAGGCAGATCGGGAAGTCATGGGTCCAGCGCCCGTCGGTCAAGGCGACTGCGACATCGGCCGCGGCTTGCTCGTCGGTGCCCGCCAGCAGGTGATCCACGATGCACTCCCTCACCTGGTTGATGGCCTTGCGCGAGACGTCCGCGAGGATGAGCGTGTCGTCATCGATGTCGCCGGCTTCCTTCTGCTCCAGGACCTTCAGAATCGAGACCGCGGGCTGGCCGCCGACCTGCGGGTCAACCGGACCCAGTACGGCGTCGGGGTCCATCACGATCTCGTCGCACGCCAGGGAGATCATCGTGCCGCCCGACATGGCGTAGTGGGGCACGTGGGCCGTCACCTTCGCCGGATGACGTTTCAGCGCGTGAGCGATCTGCCCCGAGGCAAGGACCGTGCCGCCGGGCGTGTGGAGGATGATGTCGATGGGCATGTCATCGGGCGTCATGCGGATGGCCCGCAACACACCTTCCGAGTCCTCGATGTCGATGAACCGCATGATCGGTAGCCCCAGGAAGCTGATGCTCTCCTGACGGTGAATCAGCGCGATGACCCTCGAGCCGCGCGTCTGCTCGATCTTCGACATCAGCCTCAGTCGAGCGTTCACCAGGCTCCGCTGCTGCAGCATCGGGTACAGGATGCCGGCGAGGATGAACACCCAGATCAGGAATGTGAAATCCACGATACTGACACTCCCTTCTGCCCAGCCGCGTCTCGACCCACAGGACTGGAAACACGCCAGGGCGCGCGGAAGGCGGCATCGCGGCACCCACAATGAGGGCCGTGCTATAACCTTCAACGCCGCCGGGAGCGTTCCTTCCGCGCAGGACCGGGGCGACGCTCTGCAGAATAGGGTGGATGAGAGGAAAGGGGGTCAAAACGTGAAGACGCCGGCTGCTGTGGCGATCCTGTGGCTCTGCCTCCCACTGGGTGCGGCGGAGCTTGTAGCATCATGGGACTTCGAGGACGACGGCCTGGACACCGTGCGTGATTCGGGACCCCACGGCCTGCATGGC
The DNA here is from genome assembly GCA_029821745.1 of Candidatus Zipacnadia bacterium. Lineage (GTDB taxonomy): Bacteria > Armatimonadota > Zipacnadia > Zipacnadales > JABUFB01 > JALGSS01. The sequence continues at coordinate 4,690 of JALGSS010000246.1, read as the reverse complement.
ACGGCACGCGGGGTGTCCCATATCCCCGGCGTTGGCGAAGTGGATCAGGCCCTGAGCTTCGCGCGGGCCGGAGCTCGGGTGGAGTTCCCCGCATCCGCCGAGTACTGCTTCACAAGCGCGGACAGCTTCGCCATCACCTGCTGGCTGCGAGTGCCCCGAGACAGTGGTTCTGCGACCGTGCTCTCGGCTTTGAGCGCCGACGGACGGAGCGTCAGTTACCGCCTGGCGCTGGGCCGCGTCCCGGGGAGATTGACTCTTGACGTGTGGTCGTGGGAGACGATCCCGCTGACAAGCCGTCACCGAGTCGACGACGGTGAGTGGCGCTACGTGGCTGCGGCGTATGACGCGGAAACGAACAAGGCGTTCCTGTTCGTCGACGACCAGGTCGAGGCCATGGAACAGGTCGGGAATGGTGGCCCTGAGACGGGGCAGCTCACCCTCGGCCGGCCTGACGATGCAGCGCCCGTCCTCAGCGCGGAACTCGATGACCTGGAGATCTACGCGGGATTGCCGGAGGACATCGCCGGGATCATCGACATGCACGCACGCTGGGACTTCCTGCCTCCTGGCACGCTGCGCCGCGAGCACGAAGCGTACGTCCAGCGCGTCAAAGCATCCGACTGGGACGCGTCGGCACCCCAGGGCCCAGTGCACACAACAGACGGACGCAGCGTAGACGGTGTGGACGATCCGGCGGATGTCGAGGCGCTGCTCCAGGGCCTGCGCGATGAGTTCATTGCCCTGACTCACGAGACCTGGATGCCGCAGGAAGATGCGATCCACACGATCGGCCCCACCCTGAGCGTGGACGGCTACCGGGCGAACCGGTACGTGATCACCAGCAAGAACGAAGTGCCTCTCCCGGTGGTGCTGCTGTTCAACGAACCGGAGGAGGGCCCGGAGCCCGGCCCGGCAGTCATTCTCCTCGACGGAGCCGGGAAAGCTCGAGCAGTGCCCTTACGCCGGCGGCTGATCACGACTCTCCTGGACCAGGGACTGGTCGTGTGCGTGGTGGACGGGTGCGGATTCGGCGAGCTGCGCGAGAACTGGGACAGGCCCGGGAGGGCTGGCCTGGCCGCAGCCGGGCATGATGTGAAGCGCGTGGCCGAGTACCTGCGGGAGCGGGAGGATGTGATCGCGGACGCAGTGATGGCCGTGGGATTCGACGATGCAGCCCCAGCGGTCATCGCGGCCGGCCTCTACGACGAGAAGCTGGCGCGAGTTGCCGCGATCGGGCTGCGCAGTGGCGACGCCGCGTCTTCCACCGGGCCCATGAAGCAGCAGCCGCTCATGCCCGGCCTCATGCCGCCGCTTGCCGGGGCGCTGTCGCCACGCTGCCTGTGGATCCAGGAGACGGATGCAACGGATGCGTACGCATGGACCGCCGCGGCATACGACCTGACAAACGCGCGGGGCCGCTTCATCCTCACGGTATCCGAGCCCAACGAGGACGACCTCGCAACGTGGCTTAGCGCGGGGTGGTAGCGGTGTGGGCTGAGGTCAGCGAGATCGAGGCTGTATGAGCCCTTTGCGCGGGTACCAGGCGACCCACCCGTACTCCTCACTGCCGCACACGAGGCCGGGCATGTCTCCAGTCAGACGCGTCGCCAGGTAACTCCAGGCCGGAGGCAGCAGCGGCGCGGGGATGCCGCTCGCAGCGCTCCGCAGCTCAAGGCGCGGGTAGTCGTTGCGCGAGACGCCGCTGGAGAAGACATGTGCGCCGAACCGGCTGCCCGCGAGGAAGTCCAACACTCCGTCGCGGGTCCAGTAGACGGGTTGCAGCGAACTGATGCCCAGGATGTCGCCATCACGGGCGACGGGGGATTCTCCGGGCTCGACGAGCACCGCGTCCATCCGCACCGCCTTCACGAACAGCGGCTGGGCGCGCGGCTTCGGGGAAACGTTCTCGAGGTAGAGGACCGTCTCGGGCGACAGATGGGTACGCACGGTGGAATCGGGGATCAGCCGCGTCCCCACGAAACAGTCCATATCACCGTCGCGGTCGTAGTCGATGGCGTGGACGGTGCTCGTCCCAGAGAGCGAGAGGGCCCGTCCCGCAACATCAAGATCCCCGACCAACTCGAAGCCCTTGTTGTTCGCCCAGACGCGGACGCGCCCGTCTGCCTGCCCCAGGAGCAAGTCCAAGTCGCCGTCGGCGTCAATGTCGGCCACGCAGGGCCACGCGTACCGCAGGTGGCGTCCGACTCCCTGACGGAACTGCGCCCGGATTTGGCCCTGCTTGTCCGCGATGCGCCGGCCCGCCGTGAACAGCGGCGGATCTTCACGGACGCGGTCGAAGAGTTGCACGTAGCCATCCTCGCCACCAGCGACGATATCCAGGTCGCCGTCGCCATCCCAGTCCACCGGATAGGGAGCGGCGCACCGCCCCACGTCCACGGGGGCGTGCACGGCCTGGATGTACCCTTCGAGCCGGGCGCCATCGTCGTTCAGCGGCGCCACAATCGCCACCATGCCCCGCCGCTCACCCACCAGCAGGCGGGGCCCCTTCTCAACGCCATACCAGTAGGCGAATGCGGGGCAGAGATCCAACGTCGCGTCCATGTCCGGCGGACGCGCCGCGGCCTGGGGACCATAGATGCTCTCCGGTGCCTGGAGGCCCTGACGGGACCCGCGGCAGATGAAGACAGTCCCTGAAGCCACGCCGACGAACAGGTCCGGGAACCCGTCGTTGTTCCAGTCGCCGGCGGCCAGGCGGACAGGCCCGCCGAATCCCGCCGGGCGCCCTTCGAGGGCCAGGCGCACGGGTTGCGCGAGTCTCGGCGCGCGCTTTGTCCCGACATTGGCGACCCACCACATCACCCCCGTATTGTCGCCGAGGATCAGGTCCGGGTCGCCATCGGCGTCCAGGTCGCCAACGCAGGGCGCCAGGTAGCTACCCGCCGGGGCCGCTGTGCGGAGGATATCGGCCACAGGCCGGCCGGCGACCTTCATCTCCTCGGGAGCAGCCACCCCGGTCGGCGTGTGGCGGAACAGGTAGATCCGCCCCCGCAGCCCAAGAACGATATCGAGCTTCCCGTCCCCGTCCCAGTCAGCGAGGGCAGGCGTGACGGGGTCAAAGGCCGGGGGCTCGAGCAGGAGCGAGAAGGGCTCGGGCATCATCTGCACCGGCTCGGCGAGGAAGCCGTCGGCCTGGCGCTCGAAGTAGAGCAAATCCCCGTACCCGGAGCCCACGATCAGGTCGTCATCCCCGTCGGCGTCCCAGTCACCCGCGGCGGGGCTGGACCACGCGCCCACAGTGGCGTTTCCTGTTCGCTGCCGGAGCACGGCGCCCTTTAGGTGCGGGTACGGCCCACGCTCAAGCACATCCCCCAGCCGCCCTGCGAACACCGGCAGGCAGACGAACAGCAGTGCAGCCGACAAGCAGTGCACCGCCCAGCGGGAGACACGCGGGGAGGCGCACGGTCGGCTGCGAGTGAGCGCAGTGGGTGCGCGAGGATCGGCAGCGGCCTCGAAGCCTGGGCGCAGGCCCGCCATGCGTGACGGGCTTCCCGCGCTCCAGGTCTTCGGGCGATGTGGAGAGTTACTGCAGTTCAGCAAGGTTCTCCTTCACCTTGATGATGGCGTCGGCGACGTCGTCCATGTCCTTCGTCGTGCCCAGTAGCGCGCTCTGCCCCATCCAGAAACTTCCGTCTTCACAGACGAACTCGCAGTTCGGGCAGTTCGTCGAGTTGTAGTCGACCTCGCCGTCATAGACATTCTTCGAGAACGGCGGGCGCGTACGGTCCCAGCCTGCCTGGAACATGCCCTCCTGATACAGCGGGTTGTACCCCCGGCCCACGGGTATGCCCTCGGCAGCCAGAGCGCCGATGAAGGTGTCGCGCGAGACGCCCTCGTTCTGCTCGCGATCATACGTGAAGATGAACAGGTGCCAGGCGGAGCGCGTCGCGCCGCTGGGGAACTGCTGGTAGCCGATGCCCTCGATCTCGTCCAGGCGCTTGCGCAGATGCATCGCGTTCTCGTCGCGCGTGTCCATCTCCCCCGGCAGCCGCTCCATCCCGCGCAGCACAAGGGCGGCCTGGAACTCGGTCATGCGCAGGTTCGTGCCGAAGACACGATGGTCATACCAGCCGCCCTCAGGCACGCGGCCGATGTTGTGGAAGCTCCACGCGCGCTCCCAGAGCGCCTGATCGTTGGTGACCATCGCGCCGCCCTCCCCGGCGGGCACGTTCTTCGAAGATTGGAAGGAGAACCCGCCGCAGTGGCCCTGTGCGCCGATTTTCTTGCCCCCATACTCGGCCCCGTGAGCCTGGGCGGAATCCTCGATCAACGCCAGGTCGTGCTTCTCAGCGATGGCTTTCATCGCGTTGATGTCGAAGGGCATTCCGCCGATGTGCACGCCCATGATGGCCTTCGTGCGAGGCGTAATCTGCTCTTCAACGGCCCCTGGGTCGAGGCAGAATGTCTGCGGATCGATGTCCGCGAAGATCGGCACGGCGTTGCACGAGATAACGGAACTCGCCGTCCCGATGAACGTGTATGGGGGGACAATCACCTCATCGCCGTAGGAAACGTCACACGCCTGCAGGCACAGTTCGAGGGCCTTCGTGCCGTTGGCGCACGTCAGACCGAACTTGGCATCATGGAACGCCGCGAACTGCTCGCAGACGGCCGCGTTTTTCGGCCCGCCGACTCCCCAGCGTCCGTCTTCGAGGACCTCGGCGAGACCCTT
>JALGSS010000245.1 GCA_029821745.1 Candidatus Zipacnadia bacterium | reverse complement strand
CCGGTGTTCATCGACGGGCGCGCCGACATCTATGGCAGGACGCTGGGCGAGGACTACCTGAAGCTGTCGCACGGCAAGGCCGGGTGGAAGAACGTCCTGGACAGATACAATGTCCAGTACCTGCTGGTGCCTCGCGCGTGGGTCCTGTGCCGATTGCTTGACGAAACCGACGCATTCACCCGCATCTACGCCGACAAGCCGGCCGCCGTCTACATCAGGACCGACGGCGACAACGCGGCGGCGCTCCGGGCCCACCGTGAGAACCGCATCCGGAAGCCGGCGGACGATCTGCCGGACCGCGATGCGATCCTCGGGCGGCGAACCGGTTCCCAGAGCTCAATCGACGCCCGTGTGAGATAACGCTAAGACGGGGCAGGAAGCGAGGGCATATCCGGCGAAACTAATGCATTAACCCCGGTGTCGGCGCCAATCAGGAAGACGGAACCCGAGCCGGGACGAGTGCATTTATCTAGACACGAACGCAACCAGAGCAGCCTGGAAGGACTTGGACATGGCTGAGTGGGCGATGATACTCGTGCTTGTGGGAGTGGTAGGTGTCTGGCTGCTTTTGCAGCTAGTCATCTTGCCGCGCCTTGGCGTGCCCACTTGACTTAGGTCCACCTGTTCCACGGCGGGGCCGTGGGAAGGCGAGGACTCGCAGGAGGACGAGCAGCAAGATATCTGAGCCGCGGGTGGCGACCCGGTGAGACGGGGCCCAAGCGGCCGGCGTGACCCTCGTCTCGGGCTCGCCCGGGACGGATACGACTCTAAGGAGCCGGCTTCCATGACCGTCATCGAGAATGTTCAGGCTTGTGTGGACCTAGGTGTGCCATACGAGCTGCCTGTGTTCGCGTTGTCCCAGGAGTTCGACGCGAAGTATGCCGAGCTGACATACGGCGAGTACATCAGGGACGCAAACACGATCATCGAGACGCAGCTTCTCGTGAGAGAGCGCTTCGGCTGGGACTGGTTCTGGCTACACATTGATGATACGCTGGAGTTCGAGCCGCTCGGGGTCGAGGTCGCGGCGGATGACAACGTGGTTCCCGCCACCGTCGGGTACCCACCCTTCGACCGTGAGAACCTCCGGCGACTGAGGGTGCCCAATCCCAAGTCCGACGGCCGGTTGCCAATCCTCCTGGACGCGATCGCCGGTCTCTACGAGGCCCGGGGCGACAAGACCTGTGTCACCGGGCGGATTGCCGCGCCCTTCACCGGAGTGACCCTGACCTTCGGGATGGCGGAGACTTTCCTGATGATGCAGGACGACCCGGATCTCGTTCGCGACGCCATGAAGTTCGCTGAAGAGCTTGCATTGGAGATCGGCCTCGCGCAGATCGAGGCGGGAGCCCACGCCATCTGGCTCGGAGACTGCAACGCGTCGACGCACCTCATGTCCCCCGGGCAGTTCGAGGAATGGGCGCTCGAGCCGTGCAAGCGAGTCACCAAGGCTTTCAAGAAGGCCGGCGCCTTCGTGTTCCTGCACAATAGCGAAGAGGACATGACGGGCCTGAAGATGCAGGCCCTCACCGAACCGTCGATCATGAGCGTCGGTCCGGCAGCGCATATGGCGAAGGTCAAGGCCGCGGTTCCGAATGTGGCCCTGATGGGCAACGTCGATCCCATCGGCCTGCTTCAGCTCGGGAGCGCGTCCCAGGTTGCGGGCCAGACCGACCAACTGGTGCGAGTGGCCGCCACGGGTGGCATGATCATCAACTCGGGCGAGTGCATCCCCCGGGAGGCCAAGGGGCCGAATCTGCACACGATGATCGACACCGCGAAGAAGATCTGGAACATCGCCCACGCGCGCAACTAGGCGAGGGCCGCGCTTACTCGACAGTCGCCCGACCGCGCAGAGAAGCGGCCGGGCGTGGCTTTCGGCAGATCGCTCGATAAGTGACATGCAAGGAGTCCGCGGATGACAGCGCCCAGGCTGACAATCCACTGCCTTGTGCTCGTCGGAGGGTGTGTTGCCATGGCGACGGCCGGCCCTATCACCGTCGATGACCAGACCTTCAGCGTCTCGCCGATCTATCAGGATGGCTTCGCCCGCCTGCGCCCGATCTGGATCATCGAGGGCCAGGCGAAGGTTGAGGCCGCCGGAGGGAAGCTGTGCGTCGATGCCACGGGTGAGGGCGACGCCCGGTACTCGACTCTCTGGCTCAACCGCAAACTGCGGGGCGATGTGCTGATCGAGTACACCGCGTACTGTCCGGCTCAGGAAAGCCCGGCCGCCAACCTGAACCAGTTCCTGATGGCGCACGAGGCACACGGAGCCGACGTGGTGTCGACGAAGCACTCGGGGGCGTACAAGGAGTACCACGCGCTACCCCTGTACATCATCACCTTCACCGAGAAGTGGTCGCGGCTGCGTCGCTGCCCTGGCTTCGAGTGCGTGAGCGAGCGCATGGATCGGTGCAGCGTGAATGAGAAGAAATACCGCATCAAGATTCTGAAGACCGGCGACCGCATCCGGTTCTTCGTGAACGGCGATAAATACCACGACTGGACCGACCCGGAGGGCTCCCATACGTCCGGCAAGTTCGGGTTCCGCACGTGGAACACCCGGGTCGAGTGGGACAGCCTGCGCATCTGGCAAGTTGAGGGTGAGGAGACGTGACGACGCGGTGCATGGAGGCGGGTCCGGTCTGGTTGCAATGGATTCGCGGCTTTGCTATACTCCTGTCCCGCCGCTGGGAGGCGGCCATTCATCTGAAGAAAGCGGGGCCAACGGCATGATTCGCGCATTGGTGAGCGGAGCGTTCGGGCGGATGGGGCGCTATGTGATCGAGGCCGTCGACGCGGCCAAGGACTTTGAGCTGGTGGGCGCGGTTGACCCCGCCGGCGTGGGACATGGTGTCGCCGAGATCCTCGGCGAGCCATCCGACCTGCAGATCAGTGGGCACCTGGCCGGCACCCTTGAGGACACGAAACCCGACGTGATGATCGATTTCACCGTGCCCGCGGTGGTCCTGGACAACATTGAGGCGGCGCTGACCCGCAAGGTGCCCTGCGTCGTCGGCACCACGGGCCTTTCGGACACGGACTTCGAAGTCGTGCGGGCGATGTGTGAGCGCAACGAAACTGCCTGCTTCATCGCGCCGAATTTCAGCATCGGCGCGAACCTGATGATGCGATACGCCGCCGACGCGGCCCGCAGCTTCGACTACGCCGAAGTCATCGAGCGCCACCACGAGAACAAGGTGGATTCGCCTTCCGGCACAGCCTTGCGCACGGCGAAACTGATGGCCGAGGCCCGGGGCGAAGAGTTCGAGAGCGTACCCACCGAAGTCGACAAGGCGCCGGGCTCGCGTGGCGGCGTCGCCGACGGCATCCAGGTCCACGCAGTGCGGATGCCCGGGTACGTTGCGGATCAGGAAGTCGTACTCGGCGGCCAGGGCGAGCGTCTGGTCATCAGCCACGTCAGCGTCAGCCGCGAGTGCTTCATGCCGGGAGTGCTGCTTGCCGCGCGCCGCGTGGGCGAACTCGAAGGCCTCGTGGTGGGCCTGGAGCACCTGCTCTAGCGGCAAGACATACACGATACTGACAATCGCCCTGCCCGGCGACGCGATGCCGGAAGCTGGGGCTATCTCAAACTGCGAACAGGTGATTCGTAATGGGGATCAAGGCGGGAGTTGTGGGGGTCGGTCCGGTCGGTCAGAACATCTACAGGTGTATCCACGAGCTTGGCCTGCAATGCGATGAAATCCGCATGTTCGCCACCTCCGCCCGGGAGATGGACGTCGACGGCGAGATGCTCAGCGTCCTCGGCCTGGGTACCGAGTACTCCGACGAAGGCCTCAAGTTGTTCGAAGGCCTCGACGTGGTCTTCTTCGCCGGGCGCGAGGGAGAGAAGGGTGCGGCGAAGACATGGGCGATGAAGGCCATCGATACCTACGGCTGCTTCTGCATCGACAACGGCTCGGACTTCCGACTCGACCAGGGCATTCCCCTGATCGTGCCTGAGGTCAACATGGATGTCGCGACTTCGGACACCCGGTTCATCGCCAGCCCGAACTGCTCGACGATTCAGTTGTGCGTGGCCCTCTCGCCCCTCTATGCGAAGGCGAAGATCAAGCGCGTGATCGTCAGCTCGTACCAGGCGGTCTCAGGCTACGGCCGGGACGCGCAGGCGGACATGGTGCAGCAGCTCAAGGCGCTGGACCCGGAAGACCTGAGCAAACCCCTCGGCCACGATCCGGGGATCTTCCGCAAGCAGATCGTCCTCGACTGCGTGCCCCACATCGACAGCTTCATGGACAATGGCTACACCAAGGAAGAGCTGAAGATGCGCTACGAGACGCGCAAGATCTTCGGCGACGACACGATGGATGTCGTGGCTACAACGGTGCGCGTGCCGGTGGATATCGGCCACGCGGAGTCGCTGAACGTGGAGTTCGACGGCCCGATGAACGCCGAGACGGCACGGGAGCTGTGGCGCGAGAGCAGCGAGGAACTCGGCATCGTCGTCATCGACGACCTGGCGAAGGACACCCCCGGCTGGCCCACGCCCGGTTCTCCGAAGGACGCCACCTGGGCGGGACACAAGTATGCCGACGAGCGCTCCTACCCGACGCAGGCGGACGTGCTCAAAGGCGAGTACAAGAACCTGGTGCTTGTCGGGCGCGCGCGGGATGACTATAGCCGCGAGAACACCCTCAACTTCTGGTGCGTGTCCGACAACCTGCGCAAGGGCGCGGCCACGAACGTCGTGCAGATCGCGATGGGCCTGGTGAAGCGCGGCATCATCGGTTAGCCTGCCAAGAAGCGAGTGATGAAACGCCCCGGATCACAATGACCCGGGGCGTTGTTGTGTGTGGTTGCCTTGCGAACGACACCTCCCCCCCACCCAGAGACCCAGCAGTTGCTGGGTCTCTACTGGCGAGGAATGGGGAGCATGGCACACTGGTTCCACTTCGTGGTAACCAGTGCCACACGTCTGTTTGTGCCTCGCGAAGTCCCATGAAAGGGTGCCACTGGTCCCGCAGCGCGGGACCAGTGCGTCGTTGAGCCTTGGCCGTTGATGCGTCCGCAGGACGCTCGCCGTTTCCCGCCGGGAACTCCAATGCCCGGCGGGAAACGGCACGGCCGGATACTGCGACGCCGGACACCACCGGCAGGAGATCAGCCGTCCTGCTCTGCCTCTTCTTCTTCTTCCTCCGCCAGCATCTCCATCGCTTTTTTCGCCCGCATCCGCCAGTTGTAGTAGCCCGTGAAGAACGCCGGCAGCAGGTACGCGCAGGTGAAGCCGATCAGTGCGTAGCGCGCGTAGTCGGCCCCTGGGCTCTCGCCGAGAAGGTCCTGCAAGCCGGCGCGCATCCCCAACAGCACCGCGAGGGCGATGACGATCTTGAGCACTTGAGTGAGGCGGGGCGCCTTCGCATTGTACCCGCCCCGCGCTTCCAGCAGGATGTACCCGAGCCCGGCCCCAAGGATCGCTCCCGCGGAATCCGCGCATACTTCGATCTCACCCGCCGCCATGAACATCAGCACCGATGCCGCGACCACGATGATCGCGGCATTCAGCATCTCCAAGCGCCGCCCCGTAGTCTGCCAGGCTCCCATCACGAACAGGTAGATTGCTACCAACAGCCCGCCGAATCCGAATCCGCCGAGGATGTCGGCGGGCCAGTGGACGGAGCAATACAGCCGCGAGAATCCGATGCCGAGAATCAGCAGGAGGATCAGCCTGCGCCACAGCGGCGACTTCTGGCGGATGGCGATGATGCCCCAGACCGTCGCGGCATTCTGCGCATGGCCGCTGGGGAAGGCGTCGCCCGCAGCACTCCCCGGATACAGGGGATTGAGCTGCTCGGAGTACATCTCAAAGGGCCGCAGCGTACCGAAGGCCTCCTTCAGCACGCCGTTCGCATAGGCCCCCCCGAGAAACATGACGAACAGGTGGAAACCGAACCGGTGCCCGATGCACAGGTAGATTGTGGTGAGGATGATCGTGTAGGCCTCTTCCGAGCCAAGCGCGGAGAGCCCGATCATCACGTCATTGAGGATCGGAGACCTGATCTGGTCCAGCCACAGCAGGAAGTCGAGACTTGACATTGCGGGCCTTTCTGTTGAACACTCCAGTGTAACCACGTATTAACTTCGTCGCGCCGCCGGAGTGGCCCTTCCCGGGCCTTCAGACTGCGGCTGGAGCAAGCCCCGGGACGCATATTGCTGCTCCGCCACCCCTTGATCCAGACGGGAGTGCTTCCGATGGCTCTGACAAAAGGTGACATCTGCTCGAGCCTCCGACAACTGGGCGTTCAGCACGGAACGATACTCATGGTCCATTCCTCGCTCTCAGCTCTGGGTGAGGTTGAACACGGGCCCGACACCCTTATCGACGCCCTACTTGAGATCATCGGCCCGAGCGGAACTCTGTGCATGCCCGCCATGTCCGGCGAGCAGCCTTTCCGCACTGAGTCCTCACCGTCGAATGTCGGCATCGTGACTGAGCGGTTCCGGCACTGGCCGGGCGTGAAGCGCGGGCTGCATCCCACGCACTCGGTCTCCTGCCTGGGTCCGAAGGCCGACGAGATCATCGCCGGGCACATCGACCAACCGACGGCTCTGGGCCCGGATTCCCCCTGGGGACGCATCGCCCGGATGGAAGACGGCTACGTCCTGCTGCTTGGC
>JALGSS010001153.1 GCA_029821745.1 Candidatus Zipacnadia bacterium | reverse complement strand
CGGCCCCCGTCGGGTTGCCGCCGGCCGTATCCGACAAGAGGAGCTTCCTCGCGGCGTGGCGAAATCCTCCCTGCTTGTCATCAAATCTCAATGCGAAGGTTATCCCGTGAAATCATATCGCGTCGGCATCATCGGTCTCGGCCGCATGGGCAGCACCATCTGTGAGGAAGTAGTCGGCTACAAGGCCTTCAAGCTGCCCTATTCCATCGCCGGGGCCTGCGAGGCCGGCGACCGGCTGGAGCTGGCCTGCGGAGCCGATCTGCTTCCCGAGAAGCGCGCGGCCTTCAAAGAGAAGTGGGGCTGCGAGGCGCTGTACGAAGACTATCTTGAGATGATCGAGAGCGAACGGCCGGACATGGTCGCGATCTGCACCAAGGGCGAGAACCACGCACAGCTCGCCGTCAAATGCGCCAACGCCGGCGTGCCGATGATGTACCTGGAGAAGGTGATGGCGTGCTCAATGGTTGAGGCCGACGCAGTGAAGCAGGCCATCGACGCCAACGGCACCGTGTTCAACACGGGAGTGCTGCGGCGCTTCGGCGACCACTATCAGGCCGTGCGCGCGATGATCGACGACGGCGCGATCGGTCAGGTCCGCGCGGTGATTCAGAACTCGGGCGGCAGCCTGCTGCACAGCAACATCCATGCCGTGGACTTCGCCATGTACATGATGGGCGATCCGAAGGCCGTCCGGGTGCGAGGCGAGCTGCCCCCCGATACCGAGTTCATCGACAACCGGGTCGACCATGATCCGTCGGCGACGTACCGCGTGGAGTTCGAGGGCGGCGCCCAGGCCTGGCAGGTGCCGTATGGGAACTATGATGTGGACATCGTCGGGTCCGAGGGAATGATCGGGTGCCTGAATAATGGGATGGACTTCGTGATCCGCCGCCCCGAGACGCCCGCGAAGAAATGGTCGCGCTACGTGCCCGAGGTGCTGGAGATTCCCGTCGAGAAGAGTGCAACGGTGCTGTGTCTGGAGGACCTGGTCGAGGCGTATGAACAACAATATCGAGGTCGCGCACCACTCAACGGAGATCTGCTTCGCTGCCGCCGAGAGCCACCGCTCGGGCGGCGCATGGGTCGACCTGCCCCTGGAAAACCGCGAGTTGTGGGTATTCCATGTGTGAGCGATATCCGTCGCCGTCGGATCCCGGCTACGTTATTGCTCCCCCAGACTGGGAGCCCGATCACCCCAATCCCTTCCGCTCGGACGGCGAGTACGGCCGGGCGTGGACCTGCTTCCGCATCCTGGATGAGGACAATGACCGGCGGATGAACGGCGGCGGTGCGAATGGCTTGTACTGCTTCACCGTGGGCCGAAGGTGTGACAGGCTCGCGCAGCGTCTCGCCGATTTCATCGCCTACGCGTCAAGCCACGAACGCACGGTCATCCTCGCATCTCCCGAGGACATTGCTGTCGAGGAGATGATCGACGGCGCCCGGGCACAGACGCCGCCCGCGAACGTCGTGCGTGAAGAGGACCCTCGCCGGCTGGTGCATTCGACGACCCTGGACCGATGGGCGCGGATACAGGCCTGCGGGCAGTTGCGCTGCGCGGCGCGCCTGCGGGGTGAAGGGGACGCATTGCCCTCCGTCGGCTCGCGGGACCTGGGCGATCCGCCCGATTTCGAGGAGTACGTGATGTTGGGTAAGATCGATTCCATCGGTCCCGAGTATGTGGTCGCCTCACAGCAAGCAGGGCACCTGCTGCCCGAGCCGGAGTCGGTCTACGAGCCCGGTGTGCGGCTCTACTTCGACGGTCACGCGATCATCCACGCCAGCCTGGCCGTTCGCGACGGGATGCATGAGACCAAAGTGCGCGGGCGGCTTGCCCTGGACCCGTATCTGGTCTGCGCGATCCGCGCGGAGGATGTGGACCCGGCGGGCGAGGTGGCCCAGTGGACCACGAGCCGGTTTCTTGCGGCAGCCAATGAGCGCTTCGGGGAAGCGGTCGGATAGGCAATCCCGCCGCGTGCGGTTTGGTGTTTCCCGCGCGGGGGGAGGAAGACCGTTCTATTCCACCAGTGCCTCCGCCACCCTTCCGCCGTTCCAGATTACGGCCCCCCCGCGCGCCTCATCTCATCCCCTGGGCAGGGAACCACGCGCGAGTGACGAATTCCTACCTGATGACTCATCCCCGGCTTGACCGCTCTCATTCGTGCTCATACGTACGCGCCTCAGAGGAGGGACGTAGCGATGACCAAACGCCTTAGTCTTATCGTCGCGCTCGCCGCTAC
>JALGSS010000244.1 GCA_029821745.1 Candidatus Zipacnadia bacterium | reverse complement strand
TGGGGCGGGCTCCCGCGACTGGAGCACGGATGGTACCTGTACCGGTGGGATGCGCAGAAGGGTGTCGTGCCGCGAGACGATACTTATGACGCGCTCAGAGAGTTGCCTGACCTCACCCGCCATGCGTGGCTCTGCGGCGGAGGCAACTTGGCATGGGCGCTGTGGGGAAGCTACTGCTGGGACGCCGAACGCCTGGACGCGGCGACCATGGAGACCCGTCTTGTCTCAGCCTTGTTCGGCGAGGCAGCCGTGCCCCAGTACAAGGAGTGGCGAGCAACGATCGCCAAGTGGCTCCCGCGACTTATGGCTCCCTCCGAGGCGGCATCCACGGCAGCGCGGGAAGGGCTCATCCGCGAATTCAGCGCCGATGCGGCATCGGTGATGGAGTCTGCCCGGCAATTCGAGCAGACAGCCGTCACGCGGGCTCTGGCGCCGCAGGATACGGCAAAGCGCATGATCCGGTCGGCGGAAATCCTGTCGGAACTCGCCGCGGGCGCAGCGACCAGCCGCAGCGCGGTCAAGATCGGCCCGGTGACTGAGCGGAAGCTGGCAGACGGTGTCTACCGCGATCAAGATATCGAGTTGGGGACCTTCTGGAACCGCTTCGTGCTTCGGTACTCACAGACCCAGGACGCGGACGGCGCCTTGCATCGCAGCCAGTGGCACTTTGGGGCCGGGCTTGGTATGAAGGGCCCAAGCTACCGCAACTGGTATGACGCCGGGTTCATCGATGTCCTGCTCAATGAGAAGTCGCTGGATGCCTGGACGCCCACGTTCGAGGCCGTGGCCGGCCCGTCAGGCGAGGACCTGCTGGCGACGTGGGAGACCGACGAGGGGACGGTAACCTTGCGGTTCAGCCTGCATAGCGGCGGACTTCGAATCCAGGGGAATTTCGGCGGCGACGACGACGTCAAGCTGGCTGTGCGCCTGTACGCGATCCCGAGCGCCGGGAGCGGCGGCTGGGAGGACATGGACAAGTACACGGTCACCGCATCGGGCGAGACCGCGCAAGGAACGCCGGTAGCCCTCAAACAGGGCGAAGACTGGCTGCTGTGGGCCGACCGGACCTACGACGTTCCGCGTGAGCAGGCTGAAGGCCCTTGTGCCGTCTTGTTCGGCGATCCAGTGCCGGCGGTCAAGTGTGCGAACGGCTCGTACGTGGTGGAGACCCAGGCCGACTACCCGGCGGGAACGAAGCAGTTCCAGTTGATGCTCTGGGATTTCCACCGGCGCACGAACGCGGCAGCGCTCACGGAGCTCACTGGGCTGCTGGAGAGGGCGCGATCCGCAACCAAGTAAACCAATCATGGAAGTGTCCGGGAGAACGATGATAAGATCAAAGTGGTCTGCAACCGGCGTATTTCGTGTACTCATTCTGGTGGCCGTCTGGGCGCTCATGACGTATCTGGCCTTCGCCCACCAGCAAGCGGGCGGAGGCCCGGAAGGCGTACCGACGGTCCACGCACTGTGTCCCTTCGGCGGCATGGCCACGCTGTACAAGACCCTCGCTGACGGCTCCTTCGTCCGCCGGACCCAGGCATCTGCAGTCATCCTTCTCGGCGGCACGCTGCTGCTCGCCTTGGTCTTCCGTCGCGCCTTCTGCGGCTGGATTTGCCCTCTCGGCGCAATGCAGGAGTTGTTCGCCGCCATCGGCCGCAAGCTGGGGTGGAGGCGGGACCTGGGCGCAAACCCCATCGACGCGAATCTCCGCTGGCTCAAGTACCTCATCCTCGTGGTCATTCTGGTCTTCACGTACGCCACTGCGGAGTTGGTCTTCGCGCCCTATGATCCATGGGCCGCGTATGCCCACCTGTCAGCGGGATGGGGCGAGATTAGCGAGGAATTCCTCGTCGGCTTCGTCGTACTCGTAGTCGCCGTCCTGGGGTCGGTCGTGGTCCAGCAGCCATTCTGTCGCTATCTATGCCCCTTCGGCGGTCTGCTGGGGTTGATCTCTCGAATTGGCGTCACCCGGGTGGTGCGCGACACCGATACCTGCGTGCATTGCCATGCCTGCGACAAGGCCTGCCCGGTGGATATCCGCGTCGAGGCAATGCCCCAGGTGCTGACCGGCGAGTGCACCATGTGTGGTAAGTGCGTGGACGCCTGCCCGGTACCCGCGACGCTGCAACTCAAAGCCCCGCGCCGGCCGATCTCGCGCCTTGCCATGGGCATCGCGGCGATCGCCATCTTCTTCGGCGTCGTGTTCGCGACAAAGGCAGCCGGGATCTGGCAGTCCCGGCCCTCGGACATGGAGGAGATCACACACTACGGCGGCGCGCTGGACCCCGCGAACATCCGTGGTTTCATGTCCATGGATGAGATTGCGCAGTCCTACGGCGTGTCTGCGAGCGACCTCATTGCCCGTGTCGAGCTTCCGGCAGACACAGACCGAAGCACGGCAGTCAAGGACATCATGAAGCCCCTCGACCGCGAAGTCGAGGAGATCCGCGAAGCTGTGGCCGAGATGACAGGCGTCCCGAGCCCTGCCGTGGGCGAGGCAGGCGCGCCCTCCGGCGCCGCACAGTCGGGGGATCAGCCGGCGATCAAGGGGACGATGACGCTGGAGGAAATCTGCGAGGCCGCAGGCGTGTCGGCAGGCGACCTGCCGGCAGCCCTGGAATTGCCCGAGGACACGCCTCTGGACAAGCCGGTGAAAGACATCATGAAGCCTCTGGGGCGCGAAGTCGGGGAGATCCGCCAAGTCGTCGAGGACTTGCGCGAAACGCCGGCTTCCGAGAAAGCCAACGCACCCGAGAACGCTGAAACTGCGCCCGACACGGCCTCGATCAAGGGCACCATGACCTTCGGCGACATCGAGGCCCAGTTCGGGGTCGATCCGGCAGAGCTGTTGACGGCCCTGGAGTTGCCGTCAGACGCCGCGCTCAATGTGCCCGTTCGGGACATTCTCAAGCCTGCTGGGCGAGACGTGTCAGAACTGCGGGAGGCCGTGGGCAAGCTGGTGGCGAAGTAGCCCCCGGCCGCCGACCGGGGATACGCCCGCAACACTCCGGGAGCGGCCCGGGGCAAGGGCGGGCGAGGTTCTACCCTCCTCGTTGTCTGTGGACTTGGCGGCTGGTTTGACTTGCATTTTCTTGACGGCTATAATGCGCGCAGTGTAGCCGCTCTCGGAGTGGCGCGTGTCTGTGTGTCCGTAGGACGGTCGTTCAGCAAAGGAACCAACGCATTGAAGCACATCTGGGCGCCGTGGCGGATTGAGTACGTGACCCGCCCGCAGGTCGAGGGTTGCGTGCTGTGCGCCAAGGCGACGGCCGAGGACGACGATGCCGAGCAGGTCCTGTATCGCGGCGAGCACAACTTTGTTGTGATCAACGCGTTCCCGTACAACAGCGGGCACCTGATGGTGGTTCCCTACGAACACACCTGCGATTTCGTCGGGCTGAATCCGGACGCGGTGGCGGAAATGATGCACATTGCCCAGGGCTGCGTCCGCGCGCTGGGCCGGTGCATGCATCCCCACGGTGTCAATATCGGGATGAATATCGGCAAGGCGGCCGGCGCCGGGATCGACGAGCACATACACCTGCACATCGTGCCGCGCTGGGACGGCGACACGAACTTCATGACCACGTGCGCGGACACACGCGTGGTCCCGCAGGCCCTAGAGCAGTCGGCCTGTGGACTTAGGCCGATCATCGCCGAGGAGCTTGGCGTCAACGCCTAGCGATCGGCGGCCGAACCGGTAGATCATGCCCGGACAACGTTTTCCTAGCTCACCTCCCCCGCGTTGCGGCGGGAATAGGTGGGGCATGTCTGTTCTTTCCTGGTCTCATCACGCACTTCCGTTCACCTCCGCGCTAGGGGGCCAACCGATGATGGCGTCGTTTGCTCTTCGCCTCGTCACACTGGTCACGCTCGTAACCGTGAGCCTCGTCGCTCCGGCCATGGCGGCCGGCCCAGTCTTTGAAACGCCCGAGGACGGCATGACCGTCCAGGGCAAAGTGTTGATCAAGGCGGACAAGCGCCAGTTGGACGGGAACCAGGCCGGCTATGTGTCCTACCGGATCACCGGTCAGGATGCCGATGCGCCGGCGGCTGACCAGGCCGTCGCACTGGTGTATCCCTTCGAGTACACGTGGGATACCCAGAAAGCCTACATCAACACCAAGGACCCCTTTGATCCTCACAACGGGTCGCGCCAGTTCCCCGATGGCGTCTACACCGTCACCGCAACGGCGTTCAGCGCCAACGGCCGCGCCACGGGGGACGCCTCGAGGGTCACCGTGACCGTCGCCAATGGCATCGCCGACGTCCCGCGGAACGTGACGGGCCGAGTTCTTCTCCAGCCCGGCGGGAGACGCGAGGAAACCATTCGGTACAAGGCCGAGGGCGAACTACTCGCGCGGCTCACCGGCCAGGAGCTCGACGACCTCGAGGCCGCCGGCAGGCCCGCGCTTGTTGAGATGAAGATGGAGGCCGCGTGGCGCAACGTCGTGCGCAAGCCCTACGGCCCCGGTCACACGCCGGACGGCAAGCGGTGGCACGGGCAGCGTGATGCGGTCTACACGCGCGTCCCTGGGCGAAAGGGCGCCATCCCGAGTTGGCGCAACCTGCGCTACGGCGTCATCGACCAGTATCCTGAGAGCGGGTACGTGGAGATGCTTGGCCGCTCTCTGCCCCAGATGGGCGAAGCCTGGGAGCGCCGTGGCGTCTATTACCTCGGCGACCCAACAGCAGACGTCCTCAATATCGGCGGTGCGAGCGGCGGCGCGGCGGCCGGTGGAATGGCCGGCATGGGCGGAATGCCCGGTGGAATGGGGATGGAGGC
Source organism: Candidatus Zipacnadia bacterium (assembly GCA_029821745.1). Lineage (GTDB taxonomy): Bacteria > Armatimonadota > Zipacnadia > Zipacnadales > JABUFB01 > JALGSS01. Next base: position 1,872 of record JALGSS010000244.1, on the reverse strand, counting down.
CGGGATGGCCGGCGGAGCAGGAATGCCCGGGGGCGGAATGCCTGGCGGCGGTGCCATGGCCGGCGGGGCAGGGATGCCCGGCGGAGAACCCGGTATGGCCGGTGGCGGGATGATGGGCGGCGAGATGGGTGGCATGGTCGGTGGCATGACCGCCGGCACAACTGCCACGATCCGGCCGCTTGACCGACTCGCCAGCTTCGCGCCTGTCAATCTCAACGGTCTCGGCACGAAGTTCCGCTCAGTAGTGAACCCCAACGGCAGCATCCAGAAAATGCAGATCGGCGATCCGCGCTGGCCCCTGGGCGAGCTGTGGATCCCGCTTCCGAACCAACCGGTCAAGGAGGGCGACACATGGCATGGCGCCATGACGATCATGCCCTTCTTCGACCAGCAGTACCATATCCGCGTTCACCCCGGCGGCGGCTCGGCATCCGGCCCGCACCATCTGACCCCGCTGTACCACTACCAGAGGCAGCTCATCACCCCCCGGGGCGGCGGCCCGCAGATGGTCGAAGTCACGCCTGGCGGACGCAACGGGATGATCACTCACATCCTCGACGGCTTCGAGCAGTTCCGCGGCTACGAATGCGCGCGCATCGTCACGCGCTTCCGCAACCACGCCAACCCGGACGCCTGGAGCGTCGACTACATGTCCGGGTGGCTGCTCAGTGATCTCAACCCGCGAATGGTCGCCTCCGGCACGAGCAGCGCGTCCGCCATGGTGCAGACCGACTTGACGCGTGTCACCTACTACGCTTACCGCTCCGGCCACGTGGTCGGGATGGAAGACTACTATCACCACAAACTGTGGCTCAACGAGCAGGGCTTCAACAGCCTGTTCACACGCAGCGGACGTCACCCCGGCGTCCGCGAAGTCGTGGCCCAGCCCAACATTCCTCCCTTCGAGAGGGGCTGGCCCATTGACCCGCGATACGGGGTCACCCTCGGAGCCGGCGGTGGAGGTGGTGCAGGTGCGCCCGGCATGGGTATGGGCATGGAAATGGGCGGCATGGGCATGGGGGTGCCTGGTGGCGGCGGGATGGCGGGACCCCCTGGTGGGGCGATGCCCGGAATGCCCGGTATGGGCGGACCCGGCATGGGTGAGATGGGCGGCGGGATGCCCGGAGTGGGCGGAGAGGAAGGACCTCAGGCAGATGACGTGTTTATGGCGGACGTTGTCGCGAACGCGGCCCTGAAGATCTACGAAGTGGGCGGATCGGACGCGGAGAACCCGCGGCCGAAGCCGCAGTACGCCCAACTCCCGCCAACGAACGTGCCGACAGAAGCGCCCGGCGTTCGCAAGACGGAAAGCCAAGCGATCCGAGCGTATGTGGTCGTCGAGGACGAAGCCATGTTCTACCTGCCCGGATCACAGAAGCTCGAGGGCAAGCGGGGCATCCAGCTCAGCACGTCGGCCAAGCAGTTGATGGAACTGGGCTTCAAGCCCGACGCCGACATTCAACTCTAAGAGACACGCGCCAAACCGTAACTCAAGGGGCTGCGACACGAGTCGCAGCCCCTTTGCGTGTGCCTGGTCGGCCCGCGTGCGGAACTTTCGCGGAGCCCTGGAGTCTATACTGCTGTCGAGAACCCACTCTGCGACGGGCCGCTTTCACTTCACTATGCGCAATCCAATTGCTCTGATCGCGGGTATCACCGCGCTTCTCATAGCCATTCCCCAGGGCCTCCTCGCCGCCCCGAAACCGATCTCCCGGCAGGAAGTCCAGATCGCCGTGTGGCATGACGGGTCACGGGATGAGCTCAAGCTCGTCGGCCGCGTGACCCGGGAAGCGCAGCGGAAGTACCCGAACCTGGTTGTCACGGTTCGCGCGATGCCGAGTGCGGGCACCTACCGGCAACTCGAGCAGTGGT
>JALGSS010000243.1 GCA_029821745.1 Candidatus Zipacnadia bacterium | reverse complement strand
GGAAGACCTCGACATCATCCAGGCCGCCAGCGAGAACTCGCGCGCCGCCGACATTGTGGAGGCCGCCGCGGCGAAGGGGATCGATGTCATCTCAGAGAAGCCGATGGCCGCGCGGCTGGCGCAGGCGGACCGCATGCTCGCGGCAGCGGACTCTGCGGGCATCAAGCTGATGATCAACTGGCCGAACGCCTGGGGGGCCGCGTTCCAGACGATGGACCGGATGGTCACCGAGGGCGCGATCGGGCGGCCCTTCTACATGAAGAACCGCTCCGCCCACAACGGCCCGAAGGAGATTGGTTGCAGCGAGTACTTCTGGGGATGGCTGTATGATGAGGAACTCAACGGAGCGGGCGCGCTCATGGACTACTGCTGCTACGGCGCTGTCGAGGCCGCGCGCTGGATGGGCAGGGCGAAGTCCTGCGTCGGCGTCCGGTCGGTGCTCGTGAAGGACTACCCGATCCCCGATGACAACGCGATCATCCTGGCCCGGTATGACGACGCCTACGGTGTCTTGGAGGCTTCCTGGACCCAGCGTGTCGGGACGCCGGGCCCCAATCCGCTGGTGTACGGCACCGACGGGGCGATCGGGATCGAGGGCGGCAAGCTGTACGTGTGGAAGCCGGGGGACACGCCGAAGGCTATCGACGCCGCCGAAGCGCCCCTGGATGAGCCGGAAGTGGGCTACCGCAATGGCCCCGAGCATCTGATCTGGTGCATCGAGAACGACGCTGAGGTGCGGGGGATCGGGAATCCGGTCACGAGCCGCAACGCTCAGGAGATTCTCGAGGCCGGGCTGGTGTCGGCCGACACGGGCGCCGAAGTACCGATCCCGATCAGCGGCGACTGAACACGTGGGATCTTCGGCGGGTTCTCAGCAATCTGATTCGGGGCCTGTGGCGCTGCGACGACTCACGTGGGCGTGCGGCGTCAGCAAGATCGTCCAGGCGGCCACGGTGGCTTTGCCGGCCATCTGCTTGAGCGCCATCGGCGACGAGTTCCACCTGGACTACGCGATGCGCGGCATCCTGAGCAGCGTGCGAATGGGCACGCTGCTCAGCGTCGTGTTTGTGAGCGGGTATCTGGCGGATCGGCTTGGTCGCAGGCACTTCCTGTGGGGAGCGATGGTGCTCATCGCGGCGGGCTTGGGGGCCACCTCGGGGGCGAACAGCTACGCGCTTCTGCTGCTGGCTCAGGCGCTGGTGGGCATCGGTATCGGTGGCCTGGAGGCCCTCGTCAATACGCTGATCGCCGAGCTGAATCCGAAACGTTCTGCGCCCAGGCTCAATCTCCTCAACGCGCTCTTCTCCGCGGGTCTCCTCGTGACCGCTGTCGCGACGGGCGCGATGCTTCAGTCGGGCGTGCGCTGGCAGACCACGTTCCTCGTCTGGCCGGCCATTGCGCTGGTGGCAGCGTGGCTCTACGCCGGGCGTGGGTACCCGCGCCCTCACCCCGTGGGGGGCGGGCTGGGCGACGTGCGGTCCTTCCTGCGCAATCCGCTGCTGTGGCCGCTGGTGGTGGCGATGGTGATGGCCGGGGGCGCCGAGGCCGGCATCCTGTTCTGGGGCGCGAACTTCGTCCAGCAGGAAATGGGCGCCTCCTTCTGGACAGGCGCCCTCATCATTGGGGTCTGTGGTGGCGCGCAGGCATTGGGCCGCCTGGCAACGGGCTCCCTGATTCCACGAGTGTCTCCGCTGACTGTGATGATTGTGTCGGCCGTAGGCTTCGCGATTGCCACTGCGGGCCTGTGCGTCGCGGAAGGGATGACCGCCGCGTGGATTCTGTTCGGCCTCGGCGGCCTGTTTATCGCCTGCTTCTGGCCGACGATCCTCGGAGTTGCCTCGGACACCATCCGTGTCGGTTCGTCGACGTTGTTCGCGATCCTGTCCGCCGCCGGTGTGGGCGGAGCCGGCCTGTTGCCCTGGGTCATGGGTGTGGTCGGCGACGCCGCCGGGTTGCGCGCCGGCGTGGCGCTGCTCCCGGCGTCGATGGTCCTGGAAGTGGCCGCCTTGCTGTGCTTCAGTCGACTCATTCGGCGCCGCGACAGAGGCGAGGCTCCGGCGTCTGACTGACGGCGTGTGACGACGCTTCAGTCAGCACCCACGCGCCTGGCGCCGAGTGAGCCCGGGAAGTCCTGTCCCTCGACCCGCACCGTCTCGCCGTCTGGATTGAACACGACCAGCATCGGCCCATCAGCGGTCGGTACTCGAACAGCCATGGCATCGCCGGGCGCGTTGATCCACTCCGGTTGCTCGGGATGACCGGAACTGCTGGAGCGAGCGCACTCCGCATGGGTACGACCTCCGCTTCGGTATGAACGGTGGCGAGTCTGCGCGATTCTCCGCTCAGAGTCCGAGGTGAAACAACGTTCTCGCAGCCGCCGCCGGATTACCAGGGCAGCATCTCGCGTGCGAGCGGATCGTCGGCGTTCCAGCCGAAGGCCGCCGTCACCGGCAGGCCCGCCCACGGGTCGGTCGACTGAATGCCCCAGGATGTATAGAAGACTCCCAGGCACTTCCCGGTGAGCTCACGGCTGAGGGCGCACTCCTGCGCCCAGTCCCAGTTGTTTTCGAGATCGAACCACGGCGAGCCCGTGGTCTCAAATCCCTTGTCCGCAAAGAACGCCAGGCCCCGCGCTTCCCTGACATCGTCACGGGCCCCGTAAAACCACACGCACTGGATGATATCCGTTGGGATGTGGTCGTTTGCGGGCTCGAGTTGTTGGTGTGGGGCGTTGTGGTACGGGTTGAGCGCGTCCGCCCACATCATCAGTCGGACATCCGGGGCGACTTCGCGGACAAACCCATGCATGCGGCGCAGCTCCTCGGCAAGCAGTTCTGCATTGCTCATGTTCCGCTCGGAACAGAGCTTGCAGCGGTTCATCCAGCGGGGCTCATCATGGCCCATGTGGATTCGCGAGATGCCGAGCTTCGTTGCGACATTGTGGAGCGTCTTGCGCATGATCGCGTGGGTCTTCGGGTTAGACGGGCAGTAAGTGATGGCCCCCGGTGGCGCGTACTCGTAGCTCATTCGCACCGTCGCCCCGGCGGGAATTCGCCCACCCTCAAGGCGCGCGATCATCCATGGCTTGTCCTCGGGCTCGAAGGGATACTCAGATTCGCCCGGCATCACCTCGTAGTCCTTGCCGGGCGTGTAGACCTCGCCCGATTGGGAGGTCAATTTGAGGCTGTCTCCGACGCGGACGAGGCCGCGCAGGAGCGTGTTCCAGCGGTCGAGGATCAGGTTGTCAAACCACACCGTGCCCTGCGCATCCTGTATTCGCAGATAGATTCTGAAGCGGGTATGGTCTTCCGTGTTGAGCATCATGGTGGTCCTGCGCCAGGCCCTCGTCTGGACCCCGCGGTTCGAGGAAACGACGGGCCCCCCGACCAGCTCGCCCGCATCGTCCAGTCGGTATATCTCCATGTACGCAGTGCCAGGCTTGACGTCCTCGACCTTCATGTCGGCGGAGAACCGTATCGAGGACTGCGCCGGCAGATCGAAGTCCTGCCACAGGCGCATGACGCCCCGCTCGGCCGTGCGGTCAATCCGGATCGCGTAGGCGCCCTCGGTGCGGTTCTCGCGGTCCAGCGACACACCGTCGAAGACGCTCCAGGTGTCCCAATGCCAGTCGAGGGGATGCCCGTCTTCCACGGCCTCGAAGCTCGCGTTTCCTACGGGTTGGCCCAGCGGCGTCTTGCTCTGCGGCATCACAAGGTATTGCCGCCCGTCATCGGGCATGGTAGCCGCCACACTGGCCGCGAGGTCCGCTCGCGTCGTGAATTCCATGGCCTTGTCCCGCACCCACACAGCTTCGACGCAGTCGGCGTCGATCGTGGCTACCGAACCAGCCCAGCCGAAGCTCTGCACCAAGGGGATCGGCTCAATGTGCAGGCTCCGCAAGTGGGCGAAGAAAGCCCGGATGCGCTGGACATTGTCCGGGTTGTCCAGTTCATAGAACAGCCCGTCCTCCATGACCATGGCGTTCATCTTCATGCGGGCGCATTCGGCGGCCTTACCCGCTCGCCAGTCGCCCATCGTGGCCCCGGAGATGTACGTTGCCCGGAAGGGCATCTCGGGCCAGTCGTAGATGAACACGCGGGGCGCCCGGTACTCACCCTCCGCGGCTTCCACGCAGAGCCGGCGCAGTGTCATGAGCCCGTAGAACGCGCTCCTGGCATCCGTCGCGGCGATGATGGCGCCATCCGCTCCCACGTGGAGCCAGTAGCCGTCCTCCGCCAGCCGCTCCCGACGCTGGGCGACAACGGTCTGCAGGGCGCCCGGCAGGGACTCTCGTGCGGCCCACAGCGCCTCGGCTGTCCCGATGACTATCGGCGCCTTGAGCGTCGTCATGGCAGCCCTTGCCGTGCAGATGGCGGGGCCGCCATCGAACCCTAGGTCCCTGCGGAAGAAATCGACATTGATGTCGGCGGCGGTCATGCCAAGCACGGCGAAGGGGGTGGCCTGAGTGAGGGTGAGGGACTCCGTCTCGCCGGGCCGGTACTCGATTCGCTGCGGTCTGGGGATCAGCGAGTTGCCCGTGTCCTTCTCAATGGGGAGGGGCGTCTTGTCGACGCGGTCCAGCCGGAGGTTGTCGACGCTGAACTCGCTGTCGGGCAAGAGCGCGTAGAGAATGAGAGTGACCTTGCTCCGCCCGGTGAAGGTCTGCCTGGCCTCGACCCAGCGCCCGTAACCGTGGGCATATTTCGGCGCGGTGTTTTCCGGCCCCCACATCACTCCGCCCTTGTCGACGCGCAGCCACGCCGTCAGCAAGTACGAGGCACTGGGGTCCAAACCCTCGATACGCCGGAAGACGCCGTCAGAAGGCTTGCCGGCAAGCACGTGCTGTGCCCGCGATCCACCCCAACCCTCTGTGAGCGAGTAGCTGGCTGTGTCTTCGTCGGAGTTCGCCGACCATCCGTCCGCGATGCCGTCTCGGTTCGCGTCCGCATCGAGCCCCCATTCGGCAACAGGCACACGGTCTGCGCCTGCCAGGCCGGATGCCAGGATGAGAATCAGCACTGAACCCACAGCAATCGCTACGGCGCGTTTCATATGGAACACTCCCCACCTGTGGTGGCACGTTCTGTGATTTCTCGTCGAGGTAACTGTTCGTCGACACACGCGCTCAGGCCTTTCGGCGCTCTCAGGGACATTCCCCGGTTGCCTGTCGTAGCGAAAGGGTTTACCATCCGCTTCGGTAACCGAATTGTGCCACCTGGATGGGGGAGACACTCATGCCGATCCGTTGTGCTGTGGCAGGACTGAACCGGGGCTCGAAGTTCGTGGAGATGCTGCGCAAGAACCCTCACTGTGAAGTCGTGGCAGTGTGCGACGGCCGCCCGGAGAAGCTTGCTCAGTTTCCCGATCTACCGGGCTTCGCGGAGTTTCGCCAGATGCTCCACGAGGTGACACCGGACGTGGCCGTGATCATCACGCCCGGTCCCGCTCACGCTGAGCAGTCGCTTGCGGCGCTTGAGGCCGGTGCGAATGTACTGGTGGAGACGCCGAACGTGTACAGCGCGCGTGAGGCAGAGGCCATCGTCGGGGCTGCTCGGCGCAAGAGCCTGAAGTACATGCTGGCCGAGGACTACATCTACATGGGCTGGTGCCGGGAGTTGGCGAAGATCGTCGAATCCGGCTGTCTGGGCACTCTCATCGGCGCGGCGGGGGAGTACACCCACGACTGCCGGGGGTTCTCGGCGGCCGATGAGGACGGGAACGTGGTTCCCTTCTCGCGTCTCGGAGAGCCTGGAATCACGCCCCTGTGGCGACTCACTGACCTGCCCCCGCTGGCCTACTCGTCCCATACCCTTGGGCCACTGCTCTCACTCATGGATGACCGCTGCGTGGCGGTGTCGGGCGTGTGCGGTGGCCGGCGCGATGTCGCCGGCGTCGACGTGTTCCCACTGGAGACGGCCGTTTTCCGGACCCAGAAGGGCGCCACGATCAACCTCACCAACGGCTTCATCGTCGGCCACCCTCTCGGCTTTTTCTTCGCACTGTACGGAACCGAGGGATCGGTGCGCATCGTGAACACGGGGACGCCGCAGGGCTACATCGCGACCGACGCCGAGGGGAGCCGGTGGCGGGAATTGGCGCTGCCGTGGGCGGACCGGACGGACGGCTGCGACCATGTGCAGGTCATGGTGGATGAGTTCATCGACAGCGTGCGCAATGATACCGCGCCGCCCATCGATGAAGCGCGGTCCATGGACTACTGCCTGCCCGGCGTTTTGGCGCACGAGTCAGCCAAACACGACGGCAAGAAGCTGGAGATTCCGTTGTTCTGAGGGTGTCTGGGGCCGCCCGGCTCTGCAGAAGGCCTCCGCGCCGGGCGGCTCCTCAATTCAACTCCATCTCGCCCACCATGAGCCCGCCCGTCTCGCTCGGGCGGAACCGCGTCTCCAGGTTCTCTATCTTAAGCACATTCCGGTCTTCCCGCGTCAACTCGCTGATGTCGAAGGCAAACCACGGGTCGTAGTCGTGGGTGTCGTACTTGCGCCCAGCATCCTCGTTGATCTCGAAATCCGTGGGCCAATGACTTGTACGCATCATGGTTGGGTGTCCGGATCCTCTCCGGGCGATCGATGGCCTGCGCGGGACCCAACACTTGCCCGTTCAGCGTGAGCCGCATGACCGGAAGCAGGCCGTTCTCCATGGTGTAGTCCACGCGAACCAGAACGCGAAGTCTGTCCCCGATCTCCCCCGGCAGCAGAAGCGTCGTGCTCGAGTCCTGGGTGACCCGGAAGCCATCGGCCATCACCCGGCGCACTTCATTCGGCTCCTCGATGACCTTGTCCTCCTGCTCGATCTCCGCCATCCGCTCCGTGAGGAACGCGATCAGCTCGTCCCACGCTCCCGCAGCCTTGTCGCTTTCAGACTCCCCTCGGTGGGTTCGCGCGCTCGAGAGCGCGGCGGGCAGTGACGAGCGGGTAACTCCGTGGCCCTCGAAACAGGATCCGCAGGAGACGCCTGCCGTCACGTTCGGACTCGAACCACTTGGCGAGTCGCTCGTCGGCGAAGTCGTCAACGCCGGCCTGGGGCCTATCCAGGAAGAAGCTCCAGGCGTCGTAGAAGAGCATCATGCTGTAGAGAGACGGCGGGTCCTCGCCATACGTTGTGAGGCCCGCGAAGCCTGCCGCTGAGGCACGCCGACAGACGTCCTGGATGCGCCGCAGATAGATGTTGTGCTGCGTCTTCGTGGACTTGTTGCCCCAGTGCAGGTACCCCGTATTGCGCGTGGTTGGGGGGCGCAGTCCGGACGGCCACTTCGCATCGCTCACCATTCCGGTTAGAGTCCACTGGCACTCGATCTCCTGCGGCACGATCTTCACCCACGCCGGTGGCTTCTCGATCATCGCCGGGTTGAACCCGGTATATGTGGCGTAGCTGAGCCACGCGTCTGGGGCCAGCTCCCGCGCGAGCTTCGCCACGGGGCCGATCGAGATGGCCATGTCCTTATAGTAGTCGGCTGCGTCCCCGGGGATCGCTGCCCGAGCCCTGGCGCAGTCATCACAGTAGCAGACGAAGAAGTCGCCGATCTCGAAGTTGATCCCGCCGATCTTGAAGTTCTCGAACAGCCAGCGGCAGCCGTCCTGAAGCCATGCCGCATTCTCGGGCTTGCTGGGGCACAGCACATTGCGGGGCTTGCCGTCCTTGCCGATGGCCCGCAGCTCCGGATGTTTGGCCAGCCATGTCTGGACGTTATACTCGTGCTCACCCTCGAAGTAATACCCGCCATACCCGCTGGTGCCGACCCCGGGGATGATGCGGATGCCGCGCTCCTGGGCGTACTCGCATAGCTCCTGACCCGCCGCGACGCCGCCATGGGTATCCCGCAGGAATCCCCAGATGATGATCGCGTTGAAGGTGGTGTGGGCGTCCATGTAGTCGACGAGCCGCTTGTAATCCTCCAAGTACTCGTCGGCTGGTTTGTGGTACTTGCCCCCGCCGCCCATTGGGACCCGACCGGGGGTCTTGCCACTCCAGTCCATCCGATGGTCCCACGTCCATAGCGCGCGCTGCGCGAAGCCCGTATCGCCGGGAGCAGTCCATCCGGGGATCGCGATCAGAACAGACACAAGCCCGAACCACGTTAGAAGTCGCATGGGGAAACCATCCTTGTTGCCGGGTCGCTTTGCTCACTGTGAGCGCTTGCGCCGGTTACTCGTACACTCCGAACTGCGCGATCGCGTCGGCCATCGCCCGCACGTTCTCGACCTTCATGTCCGCGGTGAGGCTGTTGGATGATGAGATGATGTACCCGCCGCCTGCGCCGATAGTCTCGATCCGGTCCTTCACCTGGGCCGTGATGTCCTCCGGCGACTTGTGGACGAGATCGTCCATGAAGATATTGCCCACCAGCGCCAGGCGGTCACCATACTCCGCCTTCACGGCATCGATGTCCATCACGTCCGGCTGCAGGGGATGGATGCCCTGCTGGCCGATCTTGAGCCAGTCGTCCAGGATCGGTGTCATGTCTCCGTCTGAGTGAGTGATCAGGGGGAGCTCGATGGCCCGCGCGACCTCTTGCTGGATCGGGAGGACGACGTCGCGGAAGAAGGCGGGTTGGAGCATGGGGCCGGAGTTGAAGGCCACATCGTCGAAGGCCCAGGCGATGTCGAAGCCCAGTTCGGCGAGACGCGGCGCGAGCCGGATGGTCCAGGCGGCGTAACGCCGGAGCACCTCGAGGATGAGCTGTACATCGTCGGCCATCGCGTAGGAGAAGGCCTCGAGGCCCATGGTCATGAGCGTGGCGCCGATCCCCAGACGCACGCAGGCCACGGCGCAGAAGTCTTCCTTGTGGGCGATGAACTCCCGGGCGCTGTCGAGGAACCCGGGGGCGTCCATGTCCGGGAACTGCATGCGGGGCAGATCGTCACGGGTGTGGATGAGCCCTTCGCCGACGATGACGACGCCTTCCATCTTCGTGCGCCCCGCGTAGATCGGCGCGAAGGCATTCCAGTTGATGTTGTCCTTGCCGAGGGCGCGGCACACTTTCTTCTGCATCTCGGCCAGCTCGGCGCCGGATGAGACAGGGGTCCCATCGGGGGCGATGTCCCAACTCACTCGGATCGCCTCGCCGCATAGCTTCGTGGCGAGCGAGTCGTCGATAATGCCTTCCATCCAGGGCACGCGGTCGGGGATCTGCCGGCTAAGGACGGCGAGGACGCGTTCGCGTGAGGTCATGATGGCAACGGCCTCCGTGTGCAGATGGTTCGGCGAACCCTTCGGCGCGTGGAGAATGACCGCCAAAGGAACAATTTGCCGACCGGGGCGTGGAGACCTGCAGGCGACACGAGTTCGGCGGCGTGTCACGTTCGGACCGTGCTGGGGAATGGGTGCAGCGGGTGGTCAAGGAAGTAGAGCCGCGGCCATGGCTGGCCGCGGCTCTGTGCAAGGACCGCCGGCGTGCCTACATGAGATCGTAGCAGGCGATCGCCTGCTTGTTGCGGACAATGAGTTTCCCATCAGCGACGATGGGTGCGGTCCAACTCTGGCCGCCGAGGCCTGCCATGCGGCCGAGGATCTGGGGGCTCTCGTAGGAGTTGCTGAACATGACGACCTCGCCTCGCTTGCCGTGGAGTGCGATGATGGTGTCATCCACGCCGACGATGCCGCCCTTGTTGCCGATGCTGCGTTCGCGCCACAGCGCCTTGCCGTCCCGGGGGTTTATGCAGGCCAGCCCGCCGGCGTCACTGATGCCGAAGAAGCAGTTGTTGTAGAAGATCGGGGAGTTGAAGTGAGCCATGAGTTCCCTGTTCTCCCAGATTGGCTTGGGACCGTTGGGGGTCATCTGGATGAGGGTGCAGCCATGGTTGTACCCGCTGGTGATGAAGATGAAGTCCTGCATGACCAGGGGCGTCGCAGCGTTGACGTTGTACTTGGTCTCCCACGGCACGCGCCACAGGAGCTTCCCGGTGTCGGCCTCAACACCCACGAGTTCGGTGGCGGAGAACACGACGTACTGCTTGACGCCCTGTATCGTGGCGATGGCGGGAGTGGAGTACCCGGGGGCGTCCTGATTGCCGCCGGCCCAGATGGTCTCTCCAGTGTTCTTGTTAACCGCGACGACGCCGGTCTGCCCGCCGGGGCAGAGGATGAGCTTGTCCCCATCGAGGACCGCAGACATAGAGTAGTGCCACGTGGGCTTCTGGCCACCGAACTTCTGCATCATGTTGAGCGACCAGATCTTGGATCCGTCGGCGGCGTTGAGGCAGTGCACGTTGCCGATCGGGCTGATGGTATACAGCTTGCCGTCGGCGTATGTCGGGGTCGAGCGCGCGAACCCGTAGTTGTGCTTGCCGGTGTCCTTGTAGCTGAAGCGCCAGACCTCGTTACCGTCTTTGAGATCGAGGGCCCGGACGATGTCCTGGTCGCCGGAGTGGTCGATGATGAACACCTTACCCTCGGCCACCGAGGGGCCGGCATAGCCGTCGTCTCCGAGGCGTACCTGCCACATCTTCTGCGGCGGATTGTCGTCCCAGTTCTTGTTGATGCCGGTGTCGGGGGCGATGCCATTGGCATTGGGGCCGAGGAACCGCGGCCAGTCCGCGGAGCAGGCCGTACACATGAGCGCCACGAGAGTCCCAATCAGAGCCAGCCAGGTCAGACGTGCCATAGATGAACCTCACAATCGTGGTGATGGGTGCGGCTGCGGCGGACGGGTCGACATTGGCTCGACAACTGCAATAGACCTGCTTGCGGGCCTCCGGCAACCGCCCTAACGCCCGAAGCAGTAAATCGCGCCATCGGTGGTCCCGATGACCATTCGCGTGCCGCCGGCGCCGATTGCCGGCGACGCGGCAATCCGTCCACCCGCGCTGAACTTCCAGACTTGCTTACCTGTGGACAGGCTAAGACCGTACAGGTTCCCGTCGTCGCTGCCGACGAACACACGGTCTCCGGCGATAACCGGGGAGGAGTCCACCTCGTCCTTCGTAGTGAACACCCATCTTGTGCTACCCGTGGTCCGGTCCAGCCGAAACACTTTCTTATTGCGGGAGCCGAAGATGACGGCATCTCCCGAGGCGGCCGGAGACGCGTGGCTGGATCCGCCCCCCTGGCGCGCGGTGGCCTGCCACAGAATCTTGCCATCGCTCAGCCGGACTGCGAAGTACTCCCCGTCGGTGTTGGCGACATACAAGGCCCCGTATGAGTAGGCCGGGGATGCGGCGTAGTTGCCGCCCACATCCGCCGATTCCTTCTCGCGCCCGGTTGCGAGGTCGATCATCCGCACAATGCCGTCACATCCGACGATGATCACACGGTCGCGGACGATGCACGGCGTGCAATGTACCTGCGCGTCGGCCTCGAAGGCCCACAGTTTCTCGCCGGTGATTGCGTCGAGCTTGTACAGGTTGTTGTCATACGAGCCGAACAGCACCGCGTCCTTCGTCGGGGTCGCGGAGGAGATGATCTTGTCGTCGGTCTCGAACTTCCAGGAGAGCTTCCCCGTGAGCGCCCTGACAGCGTAGAAGATGCCGCTTTCGTCGCCCACGTACACGCGGCGGCCCAGCGCGCAGGGCGCCGCCGTGATCGAGTCTTCGGCCTTGAATCGCCACTTGAGCTTCCCGGTGCCGAGGTGCAGGGCGAGCAGGTCGCCGTCCTTCGTGCCCACATAGACTGACTTGCCCGCGATGGCGGCGGTGGATTCCACCGGCGACTCGGCCTCGTATGTCCACAGCAGCCGTGGATTGTCCGAGAAGGAGCCCAGGAGGTCTCCATTGAGATGCGGCCCGCCCCGGAAGGAGGACCAGTTGGCGCGCGGCGCTGCCGTGGCTGAGATCGTCAGCCCCGTCAGCAAGAGCGCGGCTATCAATAATGCGGCAAGGGGCCGCTGAGGCATCGTGCGTCCTCCTGTCATCTACGATCCTATGCTCTGAAGCTTGCGGAACAGGTCGGCGAATATCGGGTCGCGCCGGCAGTCCGTCGCGATGCGAATGAAATGCCTGTTGATGTCCCGTGACCACGTCACCTGGTCGGTGAGAATTGGCGAATGCACCAGGGCCGTAGGCACCCAACTCGGGTTGACCAGCCAGGCCACCGTCGAGATGTCCCAGACCACCTTGGACCACGCGAAGTGGTCGTCATGGTAGCCGCAGAAGGTCTCGAACAGAAAGTCGCAGATGCTGTTGCGGCCCTGGATGGCGTCGCGCAATTCGGGGACCGTGGTCCGCAGGTGCTCGGCCACGTTCTTGCACGGGATCAGCACCAGCGGCACCCCGCAGTCCAGCACGACTCGGGCGCCCCAGACGTCCTGCCCCAGGTTGAACTCCCGCGTGGTCGGCCAGTCCAGCGGATGTGAGGCCAGC
>JALGSS010000242.1 GCA_029821745.1 Candidatus Zipacnadia bacterium | reverse complement strand
CCGCCCATACAGGAGAACCCCGCGGCGTCGCCGAAAGTGCCGACTTTCTGCCCGGCGTGGACTGCCCCGTGGCTCTGGCTGCCGTCCTCGATGACCACCAGCCCGTGACGGTCGGCGATTTCCCGGATCGCCGTCATGTTCGCGGCCTGCCCGAAGATATGCACCGCGAGGATCGCCTTCGTGCGCTCCGTAATCGCGGCCTCGATCTTGGTCGGGTCAAGCAGGCCCGTCTCCGGGCATACATCCACGAAAACCGGCACCGCATTGTTGTGCAGGATGCAGGAGATCGACGCGCCCCACGTGAAGGGCGTGGTGATGACCTCGTCGCCCCAGGCAATCTCCAAGCCGATGACACAATCATGCAGCGCCGCATGGCCGGAAGACGCGGTGAGGCAGTACTCGACGCCCTGCCACTCCGCGAGGGCCGCTTCGGCCTCGCCGATCTCAGGGATGGTCTTGTTCAGGCCGACGGTTCGGTGCGCCTTCATCACCTCGACCACGCGCTCGATGGTCTCCGGAGTGAAGTTTGGGTGGGCGTCAGCGGGTGGAGCCCCGATCGGTTCTCCGCCAAGAAGGGCGAGTTTCGCGCTGCTCATCTGGGACCTCCAGCGCCGCCGGGGGATGCCGGGCGGACCGTTGATTTCGTGTTTCGAGAGGGCCGGCAACAGCGGCGATTGTATCCGCGTTGCCACTGGTGTGCAAGGGACAAGAATCAGCGGTGGCAGCTTACCCTCGTTTTGTGCAAGGTGTAGGTGGGGCGGCAAGCGAAATGACCGCGTGTCTATGGGAATCTCACCTCGCAAGGGGATGATCACGATTACTGACGTGTTGCGGTTTGGTTTGATCGGGAGCGGCTCGCAGGGCCGCTACTTGTCGGAAGCGCTGGCTATGACGCGCCGTGCGCAACTAGTCGCCTGTGCCGACATTAACGCGGACACGGCACGCCTCGCGCAGATGCAGTGCGGCTATGAACGGGCCTACAACGACTATCAGGAAATGCTCTCCGTGGCGCCTCTGGATGCCGTCATTGTCGCGACGACTCACGATCAGCTCCACCCATGTGCGATGGCGGCCGCGAAGGCCGGCAAGCACGTCTTCGTCGAGAAGCCGATGGCCCTGAACGCGGCCGACGGCATGGAGCTGGTCAATGCAGCGCGGGATTCCGGCGTCAAGCTGATGGTCGGGTACACGCTACGATTCATGCCCGACCGGATCCTGATGAAGAAGATGCTGGATGAGGGCGCGATCGGCGACCTCGCGCACATCGGCGGCGGGCAACTGATCGGGAACATGGGCGGCTGGCTTGGGGAGCGCGCTCGCGGCGGCGGGCCCCTGCTCTACATCGGCTCTCACATCATCGACCATGTGCTCTGGCTGGCCGGAAGCGGGGCGCAGCGCGTGTACGCCGAGGTGGACTGGAAGGAAGACAGCGATGTCGAGGCCGGCGTGCAGATGACCCTCCGGTTCCCGGGCGGCGTGACGGGCCAGGTCTGCACTTCTCAGAAACTGGGCGGACGATACGGCTGGGTCGATGCCATGGGCACTGCCGGGCGAATGCGCGCCGAGTGGGAGCGGCATGACCTCATGATCCAGAGCTCTCGCATTGAGCAGTACAGCAACCTCACCACGATCAGACTCGAGCCGCAGGCCTACCTTCCGCCGGTGCCTCCCGATGCCCAGGCGCGGGTGAGTGGATCGGCCTACATCCGCATGTGGATGGCCGAGTTCTGGCAATTCATCGATGCCATCGAGACCAACACGGAACCGCCGGTCACAGGGGCTGACGGCGTACGCACGCTGCAGGTGATCGACGCCGTCTTCGAGTCGGCCAAGACCGGAGCGGCCGTGGACATCGAGCCGTATTGATGAGGCCCGATTGGCGTTTGGGCCGACGACAGTCGCGCATAGAGACGGTCACGCCAGACACCGAACGAGGGACATGATGCGAGCCAACACAGACTGGTTCAGCAAGGCAGAATGGGGCGTCTTGTGTCACTATCTGGGAGCTCCCGCGAGCAGTGCGGGAGGCGCCGAACTCTCCGCCGAGGAGTGGAGCCGACAGGTTGATGCCTTCGATGTGAAGGGTCTGGCCGACCAACTCGAGTCGATCAGCGCCCCGTACTTCTTCATCACCATCGGCCAGAACTCAGGGCACTATTGCGCGCCGAATGATACCTATGACTGCTATGTGGGCATCTCCCCGAGCAAGTGCTCCCGGCGCGACCTCGTCCGCGATCTGTACGACGAGATGTCGCCACGAGGCATCGACCTGCTGGTGTACCTGCCCTCCGGGGCTCCGGCGGCGGATCCCGTCGCCATGGAGCGCCTCGGATGGGAGTGGGGCTTCGAGGGCGGCTGGCCGGGCGGCTGGGGGAAACCCACGGGCAAGCGTCTGGTCGAGTTCCAGCTCAAGTGGGAAGCAATCATGCGCGACTGGTCCCTGCGTTGGGGGACGAAGGTCCGCGGATGGTGGATCGACGGCTGCTACTTCGCCGACGAGATGTACCGGTTCCCGGACCCGCCGAACTTCGAGAGCTTCGCCCAAGCGCTCAAGGCGGGGAACCCCGACAGCCTCGTGGCCTTCAACCCCGGGGTGAAGGTCCCGGTCGTCTGCCACTCGGAGTTCGAGGACTTCACGGCGGGAGAGATCTCCGACGCCTTCCCTGTGTGTCCCGGCCGGTGGCTGGACGGTGCCCAGTACCAGATCCTCAGCTATCTGGGAGAGACGTGGGGAGCGGGCGAGCCACGGTTCCCGGACGAGTTCGTTCTTGGCTACACCAAGCACGTGACCTCCAAGGGCGGGGTCGTGACCTGGGACGTACCCATCGCCAAGAACGGACTCCTGCCTCAAGCGTTCCTTGACCAGCTCACCATTCTCGCCCGGCTCGATTGACGCAGAGCAGGAGGCGACCGATGACTGTTCGAGCGGCTATTCTCATGTGCCTGGCCGTGGCGATGGGCGCCCTGGCGGCGCCCATCGCCACGCTGAAGACCCTGTACCCTCGCACCGAGATCACCGTCGGCGGCGATGCGAAGGCACTCGTGGTCACGCCGGTTGGTGGCGAGACGACTGCCCCTGTGCAGGCGCTTGTAGACGGCATCAAGGCCGCAAGCGGCGTGCAACTGCAGACGGTCGCTGCTGATACGCTGGTCTCCGCCAGTTGGGAGATCGACCAGGGAGCAATCGCCGGGCGCACGCTGATCGCCCTCGGGAACATCAACAACAACCGCCTGCTCGCGGTGCTCTGGGGTGAAGGGTACGTCGCTGCGGATTCCATCTGGCCCGGCGAGGGCGGGCATGTGATCCGAACCGTCCACGATCCCTTCGCATTGGGGTCGAACGTGCTGGTTCTCGCGGGCTCCGACGACGCCGGCGTTGCGAAAGCGGTTGAGGTGTTCCAGCGGGAGTACCTGCCCAAAACCAGGGGCGACACTGTGCTGCCCGAGCCGGTCGTGGACATCGAATTCGCGCGCACCGAGATGCGGTTCTTCCCGCCGCCCACACATTACCTGTCCTCGAAGCGCCAGCCCCAGTACAGCACCATCGAGTACTTCCGGAAGCTGTTCGCCGGCAGCAAGCTGATGGACGCCGACGGGAACGTGGTGCGGCGCGATGGTGGCAACCTGACAACCGTCACGGGGGCCATCGCGCGTTTGGCGCAGACGTACTTCCGCACAGGCGACCCCGCGCTGCCGCGGCTGATGAAGCAGATACTGGACCGGAACCGGCACTTGCTGGCCAACGTACCCCGTCGCGTCGAGATGGAGGGCTCATCGGCCACGCACCTGCGCTGGTGGGATACGGTGGAGGAGCTGCCGGTCTGGACCGATCAGGACCGGCTGGATATCACCAACGCGATCCTCTCGGACTCCCTGCAGGGTCACGAGAAGCGCGCGGCTCACGAGATGGTCAAAGACGGCTTCACGCAGGTGGTTGACGAGAACCACGGCACGAATTCGGCCCTCAACACCTTCCGCGCCTGGCAGTACTTCGAGAAGTACTACGACGTGCCCGAGACGGACTACTGGATGAGCGTGGCGCGGGCCACTTTGGCCGGGCAAAGCGCGAGTCACCAGATTCTTGAGGACGCGGCCGGCTACCTGTGCTACTGCCCGATCCACGCGATGCACTATGCCTTCGCCGATCGCGACCTGCGGTTCCTGGGCCTGGGGATCGCGCGCGGGCACGCGGAGTACATCGCCCAGTGCGCCATCAATAACCTCGGCCTATCCACGGGCTTCGGCGACTCGCCCTCACTCGTGCTCCCGGCCGTGTTCGAGGCCCTGGCGCCGGTTGCATGGCATCTCAAAGACCCCAGGCTGGCGTGGGTCGTGCGCACCAAGTTGCCACAAGCGTGCGGTCTGCGAATCTTCCAGAGCGATATCCCCTTCGACCTGTCCGTGGAGCCTGAGGAACCCGTTGACTGGACGGGCATGGCCCTGTTCCCGATCTTCAAGCAGACGCTCCGCAAGGGCGAGGGCTCGAAGGGCTTCATCAGCGACCCGCGCGAACCCGTCGGCAGCGAGTGGTTCAACAAGGTGGTGTTCCGCGAGGCGTGGGACCCCGACGCGCAGTACCTGATTCTCGACGGTGCGGGGAAGTTCGGCACGCGGGAGGGATACCCGAACGGCCCCGCCGGTCACCGGCACGAAGATGTCAACACTATCGTCAACTTCACCGACGAGGGCCGCATGTGGCTCGTCGACCACACCTATGGATCGCGGACGATCAAGGACCACAGCGGGCTGTACATCACGCGGAACGGACAGGTGGGGTACAGGGGGCACGAAGCGAAGCTGCAGGACTTCGTGCCGGGTGAGAAGGCGTCGCTGTGCCGCGCGGTGTACGAGGGGTTCTCCGGCGCGGACTGGGAGCGCACCATCTTCTGGCAGCCCGGAGACCATTTTGTCGTGCTCGACCGTGCCATCGCCCGCGAGCCCGGGGAGTATGTGGTCCGCTGCAGCTACCGGGGTCTGGGGGACGCGGAGCAGCGCGAGTCGGGGATCCGCCTGACCCAGGCGGGGAAGTACTGCGACATCATCGGCGATGGTGGCGGCAACCTGGACGTCGAGGACTTCGCGTTCCCCAACCCGGACGAATGGAAGCGGTGGTATGAGTTCGCGCCACCGATTGCGAAGGTATTCCAGCAGCAGAAGTCCGGCATGCTTCAGAGCGGCGACGCCATCAGCTTCGCGAACCTGATCCGGGCGGGCAGTATCGGGGACCCGGCGGAGCCGGCGCAACTCGATGCCGTATCTGCGACCGCAGTTCTGGCGAAGACACCCGGCGGGACCGCTCTGTACGGGACCGGGACGCCCCCTGGCGACTGGACGGACGCTCAGGTGTACGCGATCGGCCGCGAGTGGGCCGTGCTGTCGGGCTTGACGCGTCTCGGAACCCCCGGTGCAGTGCTTCTGAAAGCGAGCGCCCCTGTGTCTCTTCACCTAAGCGCGGGCGCGGACGCCGTGCTCGACTCCGCCGGCCCGGTGACGGTGACGCTGCAGGGCCAGGATGCGCCGCTGCAGTTGGCCGCCGGACGGCATACCGTTGAGAGTCCCGCGCTTCGCGACGGGCTGAGGGAGATGCCGGCACAGTGTCTGTCCTCCGCACACGAACTGGCGGCGACGTATGACCCGCGCGCAGAAGAAGACGGCGAGCCTCTTGAGTTCGGCCTGGGAACAGAGGTCGTGGCGCTGGGTCGCGAGGTCTCGAAGCTCCTCGTCGCTGACCTCGACGGCGACGGGGCTGCCGAATGGGTGACCGTGGGGCCTGCGGGTGCTGCAGCGCTCAAACCCGGCGGCACCGTGCTGTGGAGCTTCCCGACAGAGGAGCCCTGTAGAGCCTTGGGCGTGGGGGATGTTGATGGCGACGGGAAACGCGAGTTAGTGGTGGGATGTGACGACCACCGCGCGTATCTCCTCGGAGCGGACGGCAAGGAGCGCTGGCGCTTCGAGTGCAAGCCATCCGAGAGCAACTCGCTGCCGCCTGCGGTGGACTTCGTGCGCATCGTGGACCTGGAGGGTGACGGAGAGTCAGAAGTCGTTGTCGGGGCGAACTGGGTCCACTGCCTGACTGCTGACGGGACCCTGAAGTGGGAGAAGTACCTGCGCTTCTCGCGTGGCCGCGTGGTGGGTGACTTCAAGGTCGGGGCCATCGCGGACCTGGACAAGGACCAGCGTCTGGACATCCTCGCGCTGTTCCTGTACAGCTATCACCAGGCGCTGGCCTTCGACGCCGACGGGAACATCATCCTGCCGCCCGACCACGACAATGACAGGCGATTCGGCGTCAACATCGACCTGCCGCAGGACGTGCTGGTGACGCGCTTGTGGCCCGATGTCGATGAGGTGCAGTTTGTCACGGCGGGGGATAAGTATCTGCACACCTACTGGGCGTCTGGGCAGCACGCGGGAACAAGTGGCGGACGGAAAGCCGGGTGCTATGTCGCATTGGCCTCGTATGAGCCCTTTGGCGAGCGCCCCTTCGTGTACGGCGCAACGGACATGGGCGCTGTGGTTGCGTACCGCGCTGCTGACCGCAGGAACGACGAATGGGGAGAAACCGTCAGCACTGTGGGCGGGAGATATTGATGGGGACGGAAAGGGAGACGTGCTGGTGGGGACGAAATCGGGAACGGTTGAGAGACTGGACGCGGAGACGGGTGAAGTCCTTGGCAGGCGGCGGGGGGCTTCTTCGCCGGTGGTGCAGTTCGCGCCGTTCGACGGAGGGCTCCTGGTCGTGCATGCAGACGGCACCGTCGCACCGCTTGAGACAGCACAGTGACCCGGCTGCAAGCCGGGGAGAGATCGGAAGGCGAGATAGCAGATGTCGACGACGGATGCAGGCCGGAAGATGGCCGCAGTGCCCTTCGAGAAGGTGACCGTGGAGGATGGGTTCTGGGCGCCGCGGATGAAGGCGAACCGCGAAACAACCCTTAACATCGAGTACCGACAGATGAGGGACACCGGGCGGATCGATGCCTTTGACCTGACCTGGAAGCCGGGAATGGAACCCAGGCCGCACCAGTTCTGGGACTCCGACGTCGCGAAATGGGTGGAAGCGGCCGCGTACTCTCTGGCCACTCACCCGGACCCAGAGTTGGATGCGCTGCTGGACGAGGTCATCGAGAAGATCGTCGGCGCTCAGCAGGAGGACGGGTACCTGAACGTCTTCTTCACCGTGGTCGAGCCCGAGAACCGCTGGAAGAACCTGCGGGACATGCACGAGTTGTACTGCGCGGGGCACATGATGGAGGCGGCGGTGGCGCACTTCCGAGCCAC
>JALGSS010001152.1 GCA_029821745.1 Candidatus Zipacnadia bacterium | reverse complement strand
CACGCGGCCGGAGGCGGTCAATTACGTGAAGACGCATTGCGAGACGGCCTCTTCGCTGGAGGACCGGACCTTCTTCACCGCAGTGCATCCGACCTACGAGCCGGAGCACATGGAAATGGTCGCCGAGGCGATCAAGAAGGTCGGCAAGGCGTACTCGAAGTAGGCTGTCTTGCAGGGGGAGAATCGCATGACAGAGGAGAGCCGCGTCGATCAACGCTTCGCTGATCTGCTCACAGAGGCGGACGAGGTCAGGAGTACCGCGCGGAAGACCAAAGGGGGCACGTTGGTGGACGGTCTATCGCTGGCGCGCTGGACCACTTCTTGCGCGGCTGCGGTGCTGGCCGCATTCGGGGAGACGGGCGTCTACTACACGGACTTCTGTCGAGCACGTGATGGGACGCATTACGACAGCTATAATCGGTTCCTCTCTCTTCGTGCAGTGCTTGAGGCTGCAGCGCGGGATTTCCGTGCGGGCTACGGACGAGACCTCCACGAGCTAGTCGCGGGCGAGGTGTTCAGCGATTTCCTCGACATGGCTGAGCATCTCGCCGGACAAGGGTACCATCACGCAGCTGCTTCACTGGCTGGCGCGGTGCTGGAGGATGCGTTGCGGCGTCTCCACAGCTGTGCTCAATGTTGCGCTGCGAAAGGCAGATGTGTACCCGCTGGCCAAGTGTCGAGAGGTGCAGGCGTGGGCTGACATCCGCAATGACGCCGACCACGGGCGGTTCGGTAAGGTTGAGCCAGACGAGGTGAAGCGGATGATCGACGGCATCGGGGACTTCGTCGCGAAGCATCTTGGCTAGGATGTGACCCGAACATGGAGGATGACAAGAGACCGGACTTCGACGTTTGGGTTCGGTACTCCGACGACGACCTTGAGTCGGCACGCGTGCTTCTCGACGCGGGCCAGGTGCTGCATGTCTACTTCCACTGGCAGCAGGCCATCGAGAAGCGTCTGAAGGCGCTCATCGTGATGAGTGGAGAGCCGGACCCGCCGAAGGTGCACGGTCTGCTCGCACTCGTGCGTCGGGCCGGAATGCCTGTCGACGATGACCAGGAAGCGCTGCTTTTCGACCTAACGCAGCTCTACATTGAGACGCGCTACCCAGCGTCGGCGCTCGCACATGAAGAGATTAGCACGCCTGAGTTCGCCGAGGCGCTTCGTCCACGTGTGGAGGAGGTCATTGAGTGGCTCGACCAGTTGCTGAGGCCCACGGAATAGCCCGCCGCGCCGTGGAAGAGGCCCGGAAGCACATCCCGGTCGTGGATGCCATTGTGTTCGGCTCATACGCCGACGGCATCCCACACGAATGGAGCGACATCGACCTCGCCATCTTCAGTCCCGCGGTGGATGGCATGTCGGCTCGGGAGTATCTGGACATATGCCGGGCGATCAGCAAAGTCTCCGACTATGAGGTCGAGGTCCATCTGTTCGGGGAGCGACACCGCCGCGATGCCAGGCCGTCGAACTTCGTCGGGCACATCCTCAAAACCGGCAAGCGCGTTGCCTGAAGCCGTTGGGCGGGGTGGCGATGGATGGTGTGCGGGGCGAGGTGGCCTTCGTGGGGGCGTGGGGCGGGAAACCCGCGGCGAATCGCAGACAGCACAAGACGCATCTTAGGGGCGCGCCTGATACAGGGCGCGCCCCTTTTCATGCATTCCCGGGAACCGCTTTGCCCGTTGTGACGCTCAAGGGAACCAGGTCACTCGCACTGCGTAGCGGCGAGCACGTCACCTCCCAATGGCGACTCCCTATGACTATGTCCACGGATACTCCGAGCGCGAGGCCGAGCGGCTGCATGACCAGGCCGGCGCAGTCTGCGACCTGCTGCACTGCGATACCGCCTACCCCGGGGGCGCCACAGTCCTCGAAGCCGGCTGCGGCGTTGGTGCACAGACCATCACCCTCGCCCGCAACAGCCCCGAGGCCCGCTTCGTCTCCGTCGACATCTCCACCGAGTCCCTGGCCCAGGCCAAGGCGCTCATCGCCCAGAATGGGCTGACCAATGTGGAGTTCCGGCAGGCGGACCTATACAACCTGCCCTTCCGTGAGGGGAGCTTCGACCACATCTTCCTGTGCTATGTGCTGGAGCATGTCCCCGATCCGCCCGGGGCCTTGACCGCGCTGAAGCGGGTTCTGAAACCGGGGGGCACGATCACGGTG
>JALGSS010001151.1 GCA_029821745.1 Candidatus Zipacnadia bacterium | reverse complement strand
GGTGATCGAGAAATGAGCGTTAGAGACCACGATGGCCGCGTCGTCTTGCTGCACCTCGGGCGCGGCCCAGACGCAGGAGCCGGCTGCCGCAAGAACGACCACTAACGCGAGAGTCGCCTGCCAGGCCACAGTTAGCGTTGCCATCCTGATGCGCATCTACTCCGCCTCCCGTGACGGGGTGATGGTGTACTGGGCCTCACGCCAGACGGGGTCGATGTCCTGGGGCTCGAAGTCATTGTAGGCGAGGAACATCACGCCCCCTGTGCCGCCGGTGCGAAGCAGGAAGACGTTCTGGAATGCCCGCGCCAGGTCGGCGCCCGCGAACCGAAGCGCGCGGCCCGTCCCGGTGCGCACGACCACCCACGGCTCATCGGCGAAGCCCTCGGTCTTGCTCTCCCACACGCGCCGGCTTCGCGGCGGTGGAGTCCCCGTAGCCGGCCCGTCCTTCGCGTTAACTTCATAGGAACCGAACCGAGGAAGGTCCAGGGTCTGCGCGAGGAAGGCCTTCGCCTCAGGGATCGTCGCGTGGGTTTTCAGCCCCAGGTTCACTGTCAGCGTATCGGAGCTGTCCATTCCGTATGTGACCCGGTAGCGGGTCCGCGGTGACGCCGTACCCCGCCCATCGTGGGTTCGCAGGTAGCCGTCAAAGCAGAGCTTCCACGCCGATTCTCCGGGCTTAATCGACACCTCGGTCTCGGGATCACCCAGCGTCGCCACGAAGCTGCGCACGGTGCGCATATCCGGCGTCGTGCGATCGTCGTAGATGCCGCCATCGGTGTAGATCTTGCTGTCGCTGATCAAGGGCTCCGTGTCCCCGGTCAGCCGCAGGTCACCCAGCCGGCCCCCACCGTATCGAGAGACAGTGAGATCATACTGCCCGTTGGAGATCAAGTACTGGCTGCCCCGTGCGCGCATGCTGCACGGGCCGCGCTGAATCCGCACCGGCCGCGCAAGCGTCGCCGGAGCCGCGCAAGCGTCGCCGGATCGGCCCCGTCCCGCAATTCCAGCGTGTAGCCGAAGCTGAGGGTCTCGTTGGCCGCCAAAGACACCGGGCGCTTCCCGTCCAGCCACTCGAACAGCACGTGCGGGCCCACGGTGTCGGCCAGGCGCATCTTCAGCATCACATTGTCCGCGGGGTGGGCCGAGTCGACGCGCAGGCGAACCCACCGTCCCGGCTCGCCCTGGAACCAGAGGTCCGGCGATTCAGGGCTGAGAGGCACGTCCTTCGACTGCCACACGCGGTTGCCGGTCCCGTGCCAGTAGCGCCCGCTCCAGGCGAAGTCCCGCGGCCTGCGCGATATGACCCGGTCGTGCAGCGGCCCCTCAAGCGTCGGGATCATCCACTCAGTGGCGCCCGGGTCAATCCGGAGCGTCTCGCACAGGGAGCCGAGCACCTTGTCGATCGCCTCCCGGGCGGTGAAGTCGTACCGCACGCTGAGAGCCGGCGTGTCCTGAATGCGGTAGGTGATCGCGTAGTCCATGACCGGCTGCGCGCCGCCCGGAGTCTGCCGGGCCATGCTGCCCTGCGCGACCACGGTCACCGCGTTGCCGTCCGTCTGCCAAGTGACCGCATCGGCCGGACTCTCGGTCAGCGACAGTCTCTGAGCGCCCAGCCACAGGCGCCGCTTGCCCTCCTCCAGACTCAGGACGCCGGCGATGGTTCGCCCAGCGCTATTCTCGACGGATTCCAGCAGCCCGCCCCTTTGCTTGCTGATAGTGACCTTCAGCGCGCCGTTGTCCACGGTCACTCGATCCTCGTCGGCGGTGACCATCGGCTTTGTGGCCTGGACGGCCTCTGGAGTGAGCGGCTTGGGCGCCGGCGTCACGCCGCGCGGGCCATCGAGGATAACCGCCGCCTCGTAGGGCCGCAACGCCAGGGCCATCTTGCCCGCTCCCATCGGCCGCGCAGGCGCATCCGCTCCCTCGTCCGCAGGACTGCCTCGCAAGGCGTCCCAGCAGCGCTCCGAGAACCGGCTCAAGTCGGCGGGCAGCGTGAGTGTGCAATCCCGGTTCTCACCGGTGAAGTTGATGGCGATGAGGCTGGTCTGCTCGCCGAGAGTCCGAGTGAAGGCCATCACGTCGGGCTGGTCGCAGGTGACCGACAGGAAGTCGGCATCCCCGGACATCAATTCCGGCAGCGTGCGGCGCAGGTAGTACAGGCGCGTGAGGTACGGCGCCATCCCAATCTCCTGGAAGTGGTACACGAAGGGCGTCCCG
>JALGSS010000241.1 GCA_029821745.1 Candidatus Zipacnadia bacterium | reverse complement strand
GGAAATCGTGCCGTCGAAGTCGAACAAGGCGAACTTGATGTGCCCCAGGTCGATGTCCTCGTTGATGATCTCTATGTAGTCAGCGCCCGCGAGCATGCGGCCTCGGGGGAATTGTCTGTAGTCCATCCGGAGCTCCTTCCGGGTTTGTGGCCCCTCGTGACTTGGCTGCGCAGGAGGATTATACACCAAACATTGGACACGCACGGCAAGCGAAAGTCAGCACTGAAGGAATCACTCTCGGGCCGCGGGAAACGTGTGTTGACGAGCAAACAAAGCCGCGCCCGTCGAGGAGGTCCGCATGTACCGTTCGCATCTGGAGCACATCGCCGCCTACTGGGATAACTCAGTCGCCAAGTTCCCGCAATCGCCGGCGGTCATCTGGGATGGCCGATCCCACACGTACGCCGAGCTGGACGACCAGATCCGGCGTGTGGCTGGATACTTGAGTGATGAACTGGGCGTGGGACGGGGCGATCGCGTGGCGATCGCGATGCCGAACTGCCTGGAGTGCATCACGCTATACTGGGCGACACTGAAACTGGGAGGCGTCGCGGCTCCGGTCAATGTCCGCCTGCGCGATGAGGAGTTGCAGTTCGTCCTCAAGAACATCGGTCCCAAGGTCGTATGCGTGCATGGTGAGACACCGGAGCCCGTCTTCGAGGCAATCCCCACCTGCAAGGACATCGGATCGGTCGTGTGTGTGCAGATGCCCGAGGGCACGCCGGAGGTGGAGCGGGCGCACGATTACGCAGATGCAGCGGCTCACGGCGCACCGGCGGTCACATGCGGAGACATCCAGCCCGGTGATGTCGCCGTCCTCCTGCACACATCGGGGACTACCGGGGAACCCAAGGGGGCGATGATGACCCACGAAACTCTCCACTTCAACGTGAAGAACGCCATCTTCTCCCACTCGTTCCGGCACGAAGATGTCCACCTGCTCGTGATCCCGTTTTCAGCCCCGACGGCCTCCTACAGCCTGCTCGCCGGCGCGGCCTATCTGGGCTCGTGTGTTTGCGTGGGCCTGAAACCCGATGTGGGGCACATCATCAGTCTCATCGAGACTCACCGGTGCACGACCTTCATCGGAGTGCCGACGCTGTTTCACCTGTTCGTGAATGACCCGAGAGCCAAAGATGCCGAGCTGGAATGCCTGCGGCTGATCGCGTACTCGGGTTCGCCGATGCCCGTGCGGACAATCGAGCAGTTGCGCGAGCGTTTCCACGGGATCGCGCTGCACAATTTCTTCGGCCTGACCGAGACCATCTCGATCACCCACGTCCTGCCCAGCATCGACGCGTCTGAGCGCCCCGATTCCATCGGCAAGCCGCTCCCGGAGATCTACACGCGGATTATCGACGAGGACGGGAATGAAGTCCCGCGCGGCGAGATCGGGGAGTTGTGCTTCCATCGCTCGAACGTGATCCCCGGGTACTGGAACCGGCCCGATCTGCTGGATGAGTCCATCGAGGGTGAATGGTTCCGGACCGGCGACTACGCCCGTGTGGATGATGACGGGTTCTTCTACGTGCATGGGCGCAAGAAGGACATGATCATCGTCGCGGGCCAGAATGTGTACGCGCTGGAGGTCGAGAAGATCATCTACACGCACCCCAAGGTGCGCGAGGCTGCGGTGATCGGTGTTCAAGCCACAGGGGTACGCGCGGCATTGGGCGAGCTGGTGAAGGCGGTCGTGGTGGCGCAGCCGGGGGAGGAGCTTGCGGAGTTGGAGATCAAACGACATTGCTCCGCGCACCTGCCCAGCTACAAGGTGCCGCAGATCGTTGAGTTCCGAGATGAACTGCCCAGGAATGCGGCAGGGAAGGTGCTGAAGCGCGACCTGTCATAACGTGGGTGAGCGCGCGATCACAGCAGAGAAGTGAGCCGGCGGGTTGCCCCGCCGGCTCATCTCGAGTCTGTTGGCGAGGAACGGCGCCTCAGCTCTCTTCCTCGAACCACGTCTCGCTGAAGGCCGCGTGCTTCATGTGGGTGCGCTTGTAGGTGTAGAGCGTGTGGATGCGGCCGCCGTGGCCTTGGATGATCGCCGGGTACGAGAACTCGGCTTCCTCCGTCTCCAAGGTCCTCTTGGTCGGCCACGTATCGCCATTGTCCGTCGACAGCGCCACCGTAAGCGGCGAGCGGCCTGTGCGGGAGTCGTTGTAGATGAGCGCCGCATTGCCGTCATCCAGGAGGACCACGTCGCAGCCACTGTTGGGGTTCGGGAGATCCGTGGGCTCGCACGGCGACCAGGTCATCCCATCGTCCTCTGACACGGACTTCCAGATGACGCGGTTGTCGGGGTCTTCCACGGGGGCGCCCGTGCGCATGAAGGCCACAATCGACCCATCGGGACGCGGCAGCAGCGTCGGCTGGATGACCATCGTCGGGCCCTCCATCATCCCGGACTGCTGCCAGGTGAGGCATTCGTCGTCAGACAGCAGGCAGAAGCTCTTCCAGGCGCGTTCGTCGTAGCAGGGGAGAATCGTGCGGCCGGACTGGAGCCGGATCGCCTTGTTCTTGGTCATCCACCCAAGGGTGTCGCCGATCTGCGCCGGCTCCTCCCAGGTGCGGCCCTCGTCCTCCGACTTCATCGAATACATGAGGACGTTGTCCCAACCGGGCTCCTGTTGGGTGACGTAGAACAGCCAGACATGGCCGTAGTCGTCCACATGCAATACAGGGTTGCCCTCCGACATGCCCGGCGTGTCGACGACGACGCGCGTATCTTCCCATCCGTCGATCTCGTCGCGCAGGCGCGAAGTCAGGACGCCGACATCGGTCGCTCCCTCTTGCGTGCCCGCGTAGAAAGCCGCCAGATACTCACCACTGGGCAGCTCCGCGATCGTTCCCGCGTGGCAAGATGGACGCCCCTCGATGTGTTCGTAGATGAATCTCTCCTTGTACATCATCAACCGCCTCTGCTTGTGAAAGCTGGTAACTCATGTTACTATTCGTGACTCGAGCGGTCCGTCGGCCCGCGCCGCCACGATCGGGGCTCAGCGCAGGATCCCGACCGCCACACAAGGCAATTCTACCTCAAACGGTTGCCGCAATGAAAGGAAGATGGCCTTGGTCAAGTCGATAGCCTCCAGACTCCAGCAGGCGACACTTACGCGGGGGGCATGGCTGTCCGTGGCCGGAGTGAGTGGCTTCGCGATCGCCACCGCTGTGGCCGCCCACGTGCGCATTCCATTGCCGTTCTCGCCGGTGCCTGTGACGATGCAGACCTTCGTCGTGCTGTTGGCCGGCGCTACGCTTGGGTCGAGATCCGGGGCGGGGAGTCAGGTCCTGTATCTCGCCCTGGGTGCCTGCGGCGCACCGATCTTCACCGGGGCCACCGCGTTCACGGCAGGCTATCTGCTCGCATTCCCCGTGGCGGCCTGGGCCGTCGGGGCGCTGCGTGAGAGGGAAGAGGTCTGGGCACTGCCCGCTGGCCTCGCGCTCGGAACTGCTGTCATCTACTTGCTTGGCGGCGGGTGGCTCGCGCTCGTCGTGGGGCTGGGTGCGCAGAAGGCCATCCTGACGGGCGTGCTCCCCTTCCTGGCCGGTGACGCCATGAAGCTGGTGGCGGTGTGGGCCCTGACGATGCCGATGCGTCGCGGCTATGAGCGGCTGACGCAACACTGACTTCACACCCCCGGCGGGGACTGAGGCGAGCACGAACATGTCGGAGACGGTTCTGACCCGCGTTGCCCAGGCGATTGCAGAGCGCATCGGCACGGGCACGACTATCGCTGCGGGAACGGGCGCGGGTGGCTCGAAGGAGAGCGGCGTCCCCACCTTCCGCGGCAAGGACGGTTTGTGGGAGAAGTACCGGGCGGAGGATGTCTGCACGATCCACGTCCTGAGACGCGATCCGGCCCTCTTCTGGCGGTTTCACGACAGTCTGAGAGGGGCAATGCTGGGGTCGGAGCCCAACGAGGGACACGCGGCACTGGCTGATATGGAGGCGACCCTCGGCCGAGACGCTGAGTTCGCGGTCATTACCCAGAACATCGACGGGCTGCATCAACGCGCAGGCAGCAAGCGCGTCGTGGAATTGCACGGGGATGCGCTGTCCTTCCAGTGCATGAAGTGCCGGCAAGCCTGCGATGTGCCATATCCGGCCCCGGAGTATCCGCCGCAGTGTGAGCATTGCGGCGCGGTGGTCCGGCCCAATGTGACTCTCTTCGGGGAGATGCTGCCAACGGGCGCGCTGGAAGACGCGCAACGGTTGGCGCTCAACGCGGATGTATACCTGTCCATCGGGACGTCGGTGATCGTGCAGCCTGCGGCATCATTGCCTTTCATTGCGCTGGAAGCCGGCGCGTTAGTCGTTGAGATCAACCCTAACCCGACGCCATTGACCGGTGCCGCGCAGCTTACTGTGGAGGGCACGTCTGCCGAGGTGCTACCCGCCCTCTGGCAGGTATTGCGGGCGCATCTCGACTTGGAGTAACCGGGGACCAAGCAGGAATCGAGTCACATAAAGAGCGCGGGCAATGAAGCCCGCGCTCTTTTCGCAAGCGGCCAGATTTGCCTACTCCGCTCCGACGAATGCCTTGAACTGGTCGAGCAGATCGTCCGGTGGGTCGAAGGGCATGTCCACCGGGCGCGCCTCAACAGTGCTCATGTAGCCCGCGAGAATCACGAGCCATTCGTCCAGCGAAACATCCAGGTTCGTGGGCGCCGGCCTGCCGTCATCTTCGATCCAGTCGTACACCGCATTGACGAGGTTGGCCTGACCGATGACGTCCTGGTCGGCGTAGACCTGATCACCGGACTCCACGGTCCCGTCCGGCAGAGACTTCTCGTACCCGCTCATCCACCAGTGCCGGAAGCCTTGGGTCCCGTAGACGGCGATGCGCTTGTGCATCCAACTGGGGCCCTCGATGAACTCGGGGGCGCCTTCGCCGGCCTGGAGCATGGCGCGCGTTCCGTTCTCGAAGGTGATCATCGTCTCAGCGGTTCGCGGGCTGGGGTGCGTCCCGTTGATATCATCATAGCCGGAACTGGCACCGAATACAGTGCATGCTGGCGCGTAGCCGTTGAACGCGAACAGCAAGTCGAGTACGTGGACGCCCTGCCCGGACATCGGCAGCCCACTCGATGCGTCGATGCAGCGCACCTCGCCGATCTCCCCGGCCTCGACGTCGGCCAGGTACTGCAGGATTCGCGGATGGTAGCGGAGTTGGTGGTTGACGGCGAACTTGGTGCTGGATTCCGCGTCGAGCTTGCGGAGGGCCTTGTAGTCGGACGCGCCGATGCAGATCGGTTTTTCGACGATGACGGCGGACACTCCCGCGTCGGCCAGCTTGGTCATCAGCGGAACGCGGAGGGTCGGGTCCGTCACGCAATGCACGACATCCGGTTTCTCCGTGTCCAGCATCGCTTCCAGGTCGGTGTACCGCGTGGGGACGCCGTACGTGTCGCCGAACTGGTTGAGGCGTTCTTCGTCGAGATCACACAGAGCGACAATCTCGCCCCGGGTGACGTGTTCATACGCCTTGGCGTGCCCATTGGCGCGCGGGCCACAGCCGAGGAATGCGGAACGGAATGCCATGGGGGTCTCTCCCTTTACGTAGCGTCTTGGTGCTATGTGACAGCGGGCGCCGCCCGCCAGCGGCTATAGTTCGGCGCCCGTGCGGAGACACCTTCACCTGCCGGTGCGTTACAGATCGGCCCGGCGCGCGCCTGGTCAGGCGGCCTGCTCGCTTCCCCTCTTATCCTGTTCGCCCGGCCAACTCAGCGCGCCGACGGGACACGCTGCGGTGCACTCGGCACACTTGAGGCAGTCGCGGTCCTCCATGATGCCGTGGTCGCGATGCTCGACCGGGGCCAGTCCGAAGGGGCAGGCCCTGGCGCAGAGACCACAGGATGTGCAAGCGGACGCATCGATTTTGAGCTGGTGCTTGTGCCCGCCGAGAGCATTCTGCATGGTGCCCATGGGGCAGATGGAGCACCACGCTCGGGGGTGCAGGAAGAGCGCTAGAGAGACCCCGATGGCGGTGGTGATCAGGCACATCATCCAGAACACGCGGCCCCAGTGCATGATGTCGCCGGGGTTCAGCGAGATGCGGTAGACCATGAGACCCATGAGCACTGCGACCAGTGTCCAGCGGAACGCCGACCCGCGCAGGAAGTCCGGGATCGGGCGCTTCGGGCTGACGAGGGAGACCACACGATCCAGGAAGCTGCCCCGGGGACACCAGTTGCCGCACACGTACCGCCCACGGATCACGCCGCCGATCAGGCCGATTACCATCACGAGGGGGACGATGAACCCGACGAGGGGGTATCGCCACCCAAACGCGAGGGTGATAACGACCAGTGGTGCGAGCAGCCACTGACGGGTGCGACGTGCAACGTTGATGCGCGGCTTGCGGGATTCCATGGTGCCACCTGCCTCGGAGTCTCATATCATAAGAATATAACTATATTATATTAGATGAACTCCGAGTTGTCCAGTGAATTCTGCGCGATCGGGGAGATGGATACCGGGAACGGGAGGTCGAGGGATCGGGATACTGATTCGCATGGTAGGCGGGGCCGACAGCGACCCCGCCTACGCGATGTGGACATGTGCAGTAAGCGCCGTCGCTATCCGAAGAGCTCGGCAGCTTTCGTAGCGACCGCTCGCCCGAGCTTGATGCAACGCTCTGCGTCCGAGTCCTCAGGTTCGTTGATCGACACTGCGCCGAAGTGCGTCACCGGGTGGCCCCCGCCGACGCCGCCGGAGTAGACCATCATTCCCCGACACAGCAGCGCCTTCGCGATGGTGACCTCGGTCGTCTCTGATCCTCCCCCGAAATACCCGGCGGAAGCGAAGGCCGCGCCCAGCTTGCCGGCCATAGACACGGGCAGCGTGTCCAGACACTTCTTCATCTGCCAACTCATCTGCCCGAGGTACGTCGGCGCCCCAAACACGACGGCGTGCGCCTCCTCGAGGGCTGCTTCGTCCAACTCGTCGATCGACATGAGGGACACTTCTCCCGTCTCGCCCGCTCCCTCACCGATCAGTTT
>JALGSS010001150.1 GCA_029821745.1 Candidatus Zipacnadia bacterium | reverse complement strand
CGACCAACACGCGCCCGCGCGTGATTCGGAGCGGGTTCAAGACCATCCTCGAATCCGAGCGTCCACTACACGGCCTCATAGTCTCTCCCAGTGTGGACGTCAATCTGCGTTGCCCTTCTCTGTCTGCGCCGTCATCCCTCAGCGCAGGAGCCGGCGACGCCGCAGACCCCAGTCGAGGGTCCACAGGATCACGAGCGCGATCAGCACCCACGGCTCCCGGGTCGGCAGACGGGTCGGCAGACGCCGCGACGGGCGCTCAACCACAGTCGCCTTCACAGCGGCAATCTCCGCAAGCCCATTCGCTTGCTCGGCCCGCACCGCACGTCCGCCACTGGCCTCGGCGATAGCACTCAAGAGTTCGGGACTGGGCCGGGACGCCAACAGCTCCGTTACTGCGGGCTCAACATCCGCTTTCGCCTCGTCACTGCCCAGGCGCTTGCCGTTCACCCTGACCGTCACCGTCGCCGTCAGTTCCCCCGGTTGGTCCGTGGCGATGGCCGCTTCGTAACGACCGGGAACGCCCGCCGTGGGCGCGCACCTGAGGTTGTGTTGATAAACTGAAGACCCATGGCCGTGGGGTGTCGCGTCGTGTGCGACGGGGCCCCACGGGGCCGGTGAGACGCCTTGCACGGGGCCCCGTCGCACACGACGCGACACCCCGTGCCCAACAGCGCCCTTTTCCAACACAGCCCTGACCCGGGCCGTCTCCCCTTCGATAGTCAATGACGCTTCCACGGACGCGCCGTCCACAGGCTGCCCGTTCCTGTCCGCAACCTGCACGAGCAGTCGCGCGGGAACGCCTGACGAGTAGCTCTCCTGGTCAAACTCCGCCACCACCGGACGGTCGTCGCGCACCTCGGTGAGCCAGTCCACCAGCGTACCCCACAGCTCGCGATGCGCCAGCTTCTCCCGGTCTCCCGCGTCGGTCTCCCGCGTCAGGGGCGAAAGTCCATCGGTACGTGCTCCCCGTGGCGAGAACCAGCGCGCGCCCGCGACCGACCTGCCAGGAAATCAGAAGCGGCGAACCGTCCGCCTTGAGGTCCACCGACGCTCCCGGTTTGATCGCTCCGGGCACCGTTCGCCCACGCCACGGCGGAAGCGTGGCCCACGGGATCCGCGCCGACGCGAGGGCCTCCCCCGCGCCGCCTGGACCGGCAGAATCCCGGCGAGGGGCCCCGTCGCGTAGGCGCCGCCATCAGCCAATGCCTCGGCACCCAGTATCCCCGCGCCGCCTCCTTGCCTCACGAAGCGCGCAAGGTCCCCGTCGAATCCGCCGAGGGCTCCCGGCGGCACATTCAGCAGGAGCACCGCGTTCAGTGGACCTCGTCATCCCGCCAGAAGCCTGCCGGCGCGGTCTTGCGCACGAAGCACCGCACGGTCAGGTCCCGGTCGGCCATCAGCACGCGCTTGAGGGACGCATACTCCACCGATGGCGCCCCCGCGATCAGCAGGACACCCACCCTGTCGGGCATGACGTTGACCAGCACGCTCTTGGAGTTGTTGCCCGCGAGGAGTTCCCCCGGCTGAGACTTCACCCGCACCGTGTAGCGATAGCGCCCGGGCTTGGGGGCCTTCAGTTTCGCCTTCACTTGCGACGCGCCGCCCACACTGGCCTGCAGCGTGGTCTCGGGCTTGCCGTCCCGCAGGATCTCCACCGAGGGACGCTGCCCCGTGTAGCCTGTCTGGCGCACCGTGGCGGAGAGTTCGAACTCGCTGTAGGCCCGCACTCGCGCTGGGGCCCTCACGAATCCGACGGCGACATCCCGCAGCGGACGCGCCAAATCAGAACCGCGCGCTCCAGAGCTGTCCGCTCCATCCGAAAGCAGGACTACGGGACCGGTTCCCTCAGTCACCACGTCCCGCAGAGTCGCACGCAGGTCGGTTGTGGCACCATCAGCCTTCAGCGCGCTTGGGTCAGCCACGGGCGTCGTGCTATCATCCGCCGCAGCCCACGTGAGCGATGCCTTCCCGCTCTCGGTCAGTTGCGCCTGCAGCCCCTCGCCCGCCTCAAGCGCGACGTCCAGCCGGCTGCGCCCTTCACTCCCCGACGGGAGGGACATGCTCTGGGAGGTGTCCACGATCGCGGTGACGGACCCCGGAATCGACACCGTGCGCCGGGTCTCCCAGCTCGGGGCGATCAGCGCCGCCAGCAGCAGCGCCAATGCCGCCACGCGCAGCGCAACCAGCGCTCCCACAAGCGCGGGCGGCTCACCTCGCAGGCGCAGCGAGGCGAGCACCAGGGCAAGCAGAGCGCCTCCGCCCAGGACGACCAACAGCA
The DNA here is from genome assembly GCA_029821745.1 of Candidatus Zipacnadia bacterium. Lineage (GTDB taxonomy): Bacteria > Armatimonadota > Zipacnadia > Zipacnadales > JABUFB01 > JALGSS01. The sequence continues at coordinate 757 of JALGSS010001150.1, read as the reverse complement.
CAGTGCGGGCTGCAGTCATATCGTCGCGCGAGGCGCAAGCGCGCCATCCTCGCGCATTCAGCCTTTCGGGTTGCGTTGAAGAACCGATGGTGTGGCCATGGGGTGTCGCGGTGTGCGCGAGGCGCACTACCACGCATGGCCGTGGGGTGTCGCGTCGTGTGCGACGGGGCCCCACGGATGCCTCTCAAGCCTCTTGCACGGGGCCCCACGGATGCCTCTCAGGCCCCCTGCACGGGGCCCCGTCCCGCAATGCGGGACACCCCGTGCCCATGTTCCGGTTCCTCAACACGACCTTTCCCCACTTGCTTGCAGGTCCTCAGTGCCTCGGCACCGTCAACTCCGCCAGGAACTCGTCGGTGATCTTCTTCCCGACCAGGAAGAACTTGCGGTCCGGGTGCCACAGAACATTATTCCCCTTCCGCGTGGTGAAACTCGGGTAGACCCCGATGTCCAGGCGGTTCAGCGGCCCGATCCCGTGCTTCTCGTTGTCCATCAGTTGCTTGGACTTGCTGAACCAGATCGGCTGTTCCGCATCGGGCCGGAATTCGCCCTTCGCGATGAACGCCGGGCGCCGGTTCTTCCCTGTGTCCTCGGGCTCGCAGCCCTCGAAGCGCCCGTCATTATTGTGGTGCAAGAGCACATACTCCCCGGTGCCGATCTCGTACATCGGGCAGCAGCACAGGGGTTCCAGGATCGGGTACCCATGGTCCCGCCGCAGCAAGGGGCGCGGATTGCACCAGCTCATCCCATCATCATC
>JALGSS010001149.1 GCA_029821745.1 Candidatus Zipacnadia bacterium | reverse complement strand
ACCCAAAGGCCCGGCATCACACTGATTCCGGGCCTTTGACTTTGCACGCATCGCCCACCTCTCGCTCGGGTGGCGCGAAGCATCGGTTGAACCGCGCGAGTGGGCTTGCCCGCGAGGCCCTCGCCGCTACTCTTTGCGCCCCCCGGCGCGCTGGTCTACAATAGGCTCAGTCCGGCCCATCAATGACTGGTGTTGATCCATGGAGTATCGACAGCCGCTATCACGCATCTACTTGTACGACGAACCAGACGCTCCCGGGCTGGACGTCGAGGCCATCGGGGGCTTCCTCGTGTCCACATTCCCCCAGACCGAGGTCATTCCTCGGACCGACTTCTTCACCCATCAGTTTGGCCGCTTCCCCCCGGCGGAGCGGAACCTGCTGGAGCAGGAGACATTGCGCCAGTTGAGCGCTGCGCGGGTGCACGACTTTGCTTCACATGACGATCCTCTGGGAGCGGAAACGATCTCGCCGGAGGAGATCGGCCTCGAATTCGTCTTCGACGCTACCCTTCACCAGTCCATCCTGCGCCTTCTCATTGACGCGCAGGAGAGCGCAGCCGATCAACTCCACATTGTCTTCACGGAGAACGGGATCGGCACGTGGCCTGGGGACGGAGGGGACTTCAAGCTGCATATCCTGTGCATGGGGACGCCGAGCATCCTCTCGGTGCCTGGTCTCGTGGAGGCGTTGCCGCGCCCGCGGGAGTACGACTTCAAGCGCGCCCAACTCGCGATGTTCGGGCTGCAGGAGGACGCGCTGGACGAACTCGCCGACGAGTTCGCCGATCGCTCCTTCGGTTACGGCGACCCACGGATCAACGAGATCTGTAAGGGCTACTCTGCGACCGACACCGTGAGATCCTCGCTCAGGTGGACAGGGGCTAGTCCAAGCCGTGTCGGGCTGCCCTTGCCGCGATGCCACATATCGCCACAGAATCGGTGATGTCGTGCTCGTTATGTATGTAATTGACTAGTGATAGCTATCAGAGGAGAACTGGAGTCTTTGCAGGAAAGAGGATCGTCCCCATGGCCCCCACGATCCGCCCGTTGTTGTTGTTCTGCGCTCTATGCATCACCCCCGCCTTCGCAAGCGTGATCGGTATCGAGACGTGGCCCATGATGACGCGGCCGATGCGCTGGGATTCTCAGGCGTGAGCACCGACTTCCTGGTGGGCTATGCCGCTGCTGTCGCTGGTTCCTCCGGGGGCGTGTTCGTCGGCGACCTGACAGCCGCTGGTGCCGACGCCTATGAGTTCGGCCTCATGTTTGATCCGGCGACCGACCTGGACCGCATGTCGCTGCAGATGCTGACTTACCACGCGCCCTACGAACGATGGCGCTATCCCCTGGCCGGCATTATCGACCGGGCGTACCACCATTACTCCGTTCCCTTGACGGACCCCGGCGGATGGATCCAGGAACTGGGTTCCAACAGCTTCGCCTTCATGCTCGCCAACGTAAATTCGGTTCGTCTGCGCATGTACGACGGCAATGACGCGCAGACGGGTGTCTCGGGGCGGCTCAACAACTTCAGTGTGGTCGCGCCGGAGCCCGGAACGCTGGCATTGAGCGGTCTCGGTCTCCTCGCGTTGGCCATCAAGCTCAGACGCCGCAGGAGCTGACGCACAGCGACGGACAAATGGAAACCCCGGCGAGTTCGCCGGGGTTTTTTCGTGCTCGGCCCTCTCCGGTCCCGCCGCTCCCGGCGCAAGGACATCCCGCCGCCACGACGAACCTTCCCACCACTTGTGCACCCCAAAGGGAGGCCACTTGCCATGTTCGAATATCAGCCCCGATCTGCCGGGCGAGACATCCCCTTCTCTGACTGCGAGCTGTTCCATTACGGGCCCCAGGAGACCAAGTCCGGGGACCATCTCAACGAGATTGCCTTCCCCCTCGGGACCGCCCCGATAACACCTACTTCATGATCCACGCGCAGGCTGCCGGCGAGGAGCCCGTGTTCCGGGTGATGGAGGGCCGCCTGCCCGCGCCGTACCAGGGCTACGCCCACGGGGCGCAGATATACAAGGGCTTCGGGTTCGGCTCGCCTCGTGAGTTCGGCTCCGGATTCGTCCGCTTCGCCGACTGCCGCTTCACCGGCGAGTTCCCCTTCTGCACCGTCGAATTGTCGGATCAGGTGCAGCCCGGCGAAGGCCTTGTGCCGCCCAGGCCATGTCCCGTGTCCGTCTCAATGGAGGCCTGGAGTCCCTTCATTCCCCTCGATCTGCCCAACTCGTCGATGCCCGTCGCGATCTTCGACGTGACCCTCACCAACACCACCGACAAGCCGGTGCAGACAACGGTGGCCCTCGGGCTCCAGAATATCTGCGGGTGGCCCGAACTCGGCCAGAGCCGCAACCAGTGGGTCGAAGGCGACGACTACCGCGGCGTCTACATGACCACCGACCGGCACGGGGAGGACTCTGCGCGTTTCGGGACTTTGGCCCTGCTCACGCCCAACGAGGACGTCACCTACCAGCTCAGCTTCTCCGAGACCGCCTGGTTCGCCCAGACCGAGAGCCTCATGGACGAGTTCGGGATGACCGGGGAGTTCTGCGGCCCACGGGAGGCGCAACTCAGCGGCGAGAACGAGGCCCACACGGCGCACCTCGGCCTCAAGGCTCAACTCGCTCCCGGTGAGAGTGTCACCCGGACCTTTGTCCTCGCGTGGCTCATGCCGAATTTCGAGAAGTACTGGGGCGAGCAGGAGGGCGCGAC
>JALGSS010000240.1 GCA_029821745.1 Candidatus Zipacnadia bacterium | reverse complement strand
CGATTCGTCTGGGCGCGCGCAATCCAGGGCATGTGCAATTCGCTTGAGACGAGTAAAGTTCCTGCCAAGTGCCTCGCGGACGTCGTATGTTCTCACATCAATAGAGGACAAGTCCCAGGCGGCGGCGAAGTGTCTCTGCAGTTTGTGTTGGCTGCGCATCAATATGCTCTGGAGACGGCATGAAACGCCGCAGGCTTCTCGATCTTCTGGCGTTGGTGCTCGTGGCTGCGGCGATCGTGGCCGGCGCTTGGGTCAGGGTCTCCTGGGCAGTCAGGTCTCTGCCCGACGCCATGGCCCGAGCGCAGGACCGGCCCTGCAGCGACCCGGCATTCCGACGCGCCATGGTGGCTGCGCGGCTCGTTGCCGGACGCCCGTCCGAGCGCAGCGATCGGGTCATGGCCGCCGCCCTTCACGCGGCAAAGATGGACGCGACCCGGGCCTGTGTTCAGCTTGACACAGAGATGGCTCTGGTCCCCGGACTTGCCCGTCGAGCTGCGGGGGGGTCTGCACCCGCTCGCGAGGCCTGTCTGCAGTACCTGACCGACTCTGCCGAGTTCGTGGCCGCCTGGGCGACCGATGACCCGAGCCTGTGCGCCACCGTCGTCCCACAACAGCAGTTGATACTCGATGCGCTGTGTGCACTGGACGATCCCTCCGGCCTGCCTGCCGTGAGGAAGCTCGTCTGTCACTGCGTCCCGATCGTCGCAATCGATGCTGCCGCATACATTGGCAGATTTGGGGAGCCGGACGACATAGTCGTGCTGAGCAAAGCCAGGGAGCGAATGCAGAAGGTCGCGCCTCACGAAGTGGTCCATCTCGTACTGATCAGTTGCGACCGCGCCACCAGCAGCATCGAGACGCGCTCTGAGCCCCCACGCAACGTGGCGGCAGACTCCCTCTCGCACTGACTTGCGCAAGCAAGGCCTACGACACATCGCGTGTGCGCGCTGTCCAGTCTTCACGCACGAGGCACCGACACGCTATTGCGCTAACTTGCATAGCCGGGTACTATTTCATTATAGGAGCACTGGGGACTGGCTTCCGAGGCGCAGTATCCACGCCCAACCCGCGTGCAACTCAGGCGCGCAGATTGTGTTACGTGTCCGAGGGCACTGAAAAACGGGCTATTCCATTGGTGAGCATACCTGATGAGATCGTACTGGCGAATCGCGATCATCCTGGGGGTCATCGTTGTCGCAGCTCTCGGCAACCTGCTTACAGGCGGCGAACTGGGCTGGCTTGGCGCCGGGGCAGAAGTCGCCGTTGACGAGAACAAGCATTCCGCGGAGGAAGCCCCCACGCCGCAGACCGAGACCTTCGGCCCCGCGGATGCCCCGATCACCATCAAGGCCTTCTACACTCGTCCGGGCTTCGATGCCGACAAGACCCTCGAGCTGCTGAAACGGTTCGTCGAGCTCTACGAGCCCGGTCTCCGCGTTGAGTTCGTCGATAGCTCGACACAGATGGGCATCATGGCGCGGGGATCGGCAGGACTGAAGGAAGACGGCCTCACGCTCAACGGCCGCAACGAGTTCGCCCGGATCATCTCAGGTGAACTGAGGACCATCCGCTTCCTCGACGCTCCCTATCCGTATTGGTGCAAATGGCGCGAAGCGGACCTCCACGCATTCGTGAGGAACGAGTTGCAGCACCTCAACCTCGATACCTCGGTCTCAGACGAGGCAATCGCTGAGACGGGTGAAGACCAGACGTTCACCGTCGGAAACCCGAACAGCCCCGTCAAAGTCGTGGCCTATTACCCGATGTCTGAGGACTGCGTCGACGTGACGTTCACCATCCTGCGTGAAGTGGCGGACGCTTTTGCCCGAGCAACAGCATCACCCGAACCGCTGGGTCCCGCAACAGGGCCTACATGGCCAGCAACTACGTGATGACCGGTAGCCACGGTGCCTGCAATAACGCCATGTCCCGGATAACCCACCCGTCGGAGACCATCATGCTGTGCGACACCCACCCGTACCGCAGCAGTAGCGTCTGCGCGTACCCTCAAGAGCGCGGTGGCAACGACGACTGCTACGGCCGCCCCTGGGTCCCACACCGGCGCTGCGGCAATGCCGCCCACGCTGCTGAGGACGGCCATAACGGAGGCTTCAATGCCGCGCTGTGTGACGGTCACGCGAAGTGGTACCAGGCGACCACAGCAGGCTACTACGACTCGTATGCCACGCACTGGCAGAAGTCTCGCTAACCCCACGACGCAGTGAGGCAGGGAATGCAGTACGTACCTGCTGACGCACAGATCAAGCAGCGCGCCCGACCTTTGATGCCCTCACGGCCATCGGAGTCGGGCGCGTTTTTCTGTGTCTCTACGTCGCCTGCTTGTGCCCACCGTCTACTGGTCCGACGCGGGCGAACTCATCGCCTCCTGCATCGAGGCTCTGAGAACCCCGTCGCCCAACGCGTCAGCCAGAACTTGACGAGATAGTCTCACTTCTCTCCGTGGGATCAGCGGGTGGAATGAAACTGTACTTCTCGAACACCACCATGCACTTCTCACTTGCCAGGTACTCGATCACCCGGTACGCCGCATCCGGCTCCTTTGTGTCCACCAGAATCCCGGCTGGAGCGTACATCCGCGGATGCAGCGATGGGTCGATCATCGCCACCTTGTCCACCGTCGACCTCGCCATCTTGGGTTCCCCCGTCGGCGTGTAGGTCTCGATCAGGCACGTGTCATAGATCACCGCGGCGTCCGCCCAGCCCTTGCGCATGTACTTGATCACTTCCGCCGAGGTCGCCGGGTACACGATCTTCGGCTCCAGCTTCTCCCACAGACCGGCGTTTCGCAGCACATCCTGGGTATAGTAGCCGACCGAGTTCTCATGCGGAGGGGGCATCGTCACGTGCTCAATCTCAGGTCTGAGGAGGTCCTCCAGGCACTTCACACCGTGCGGATTGGTCTTGCCCGCGATAAGGGCCAGCCTGAACTGAGCGATATTCCGCAGGCTGTTCCTCGCCAGCTTCCCCGCCGCCTCCAGGCGCTCTATTTCCTTGTACCCCAGAGACGTGAACACGTCTCCGCTCAACTCTCCCGAGAGCACCTTGTCCGTCATCTCCACCACCGGGACCACCTTCGTCAGGAACCGTATGTCGGGCATATCCTCGCGGATCTGGACGGAGATGTCACGGAAGCCGCTGGCCAGACCGCAGGGCACCAGCACCTTCACCGGCACGCGCGTATCCGGCTCCGAGGGTTCCTCACGGGGTTGATCGGCCGGTTCGGCAGTGGTCGACTGCTCGACCATAGGCTCAACCGACGCGGTCCCGGACGCTCCACTGCGGCAGCCGCCGGCGAGGATGGACAGAGTTAAGAGGAGTGCGACGCCAAGTGCAAGACGTGCAGTCACGGGCTGACCTCCAGGGCAAGGGGTAAACCTCAATGTATCCCACGGGCAGTATACACCACTCCGGCGAAGCTCCGGGAGGGGCAGCGTGTGAGGGACGCAGGCCCGCCCAGCGGGCCAATCCGCATCGAGCTCCCGTGGCAAGTCCAGCGCGCCTGGCGACCGATCTGTGGAGAGCCGGTGTCCCTGCACGTCGAGGATGGCCGCTGGACAATCGGCGTGGATGGCGTCGACCAGCACGACGTGATCGTGCTCGAGATGACCAACCACGACGGCAACGCCCTGCCGATGTCGCAGCCCACTACCTCCGCTGTCTCGATGTCCCCGCTGCGGGTCGTCCGGTTTGACCCAATCTGACCTTGCCGGTTCCGCCGCATTGCATACAGCGCATCCTGAGCGTCCCACGGCAATAGGGACAGACCCCGCCGGTCAGGTCTTCGCGCAGTTCTCGGGCGAATTCGTCATTCTGAGGCAGTGCCAAGCCCTGAGGATGCACGAGCCGCCCATCCCTGGTGTGCCAACTGGCGGGATACGGACACGGCATCACTCCCGAGCCGCCACAGGTCGGGCACCTGCCGTACCGCACAACCGGTTGCGGACGGCGGGCAGGGGGTGCTGGTGCGGGCCGCGGCCTGGGAGCCGGTGAGGACGCAGGCGCAGACTGCGGTCTCCGCGCCGGTGATGGTGCGGGAGTAGGCGCAGGTTGCGATCTGGCAGCAGACGACGGCGCCGGTGCACGTTGCGGACTCGGCGCCGGCCCACGAGCGCGCTGCGATCTGACGGCAGATGACGCTGCGGGCGCAGAAGCAGATTGCGGTGCCGGGGACGGCGCAGGCGTGGGTTGCGGCCTCGGTACCGGTGCAGGTGTGGGCTGCGGTCTCGGTGCCGGTGCCGGCGTGGACTGCGGCGTCGGTGTCGGTGTCGGTGCGGGCCCAGGCATGGACTGCGGTGTCGGCGCCCGTGACGGTGGCGGCGTGGGCGGTGGTGGCACAGGCTTGGGCGCCGGAGCGAACGCACTTTCTGTCTGCACGGCCTTGGGTGCAGACGCAGGCGCAGACGCAGGTGCAGTCTGCGCGGGCTTGGGCGCGGCCAACTGCATCCGGGGCGCGACCTGTTGGGCCGACGGATTGGGCGTGGAAGTGCCGACCGACCCGAGCTGCGGAGCGGGATTGACAGCAGCCGGAGCGGTCTCCGGCCGCTCTCTGGGCATGAAGATGGCCAGCAGAATAGCCAGGATGGCAACGACGGTCACGCCGCCCGTGATCCGCGCCGGCCATGGGCTTCGAGAATTCCCAGGTCCGGGACGCGCCTTGCCCGGCGCCGCCATCCCGGACTCGGCAGACCCGGATTCGGGGCCGTCCGCGAAGTCGGGACCTCCGGAGGCCGTGCGCAGGGGTCGCCGGACTCGCGAGCGGACATCCCCGGGTTCCGGATCGGGCGTTGAGTTGGATTCTCGTGGCTGATCGGGACTCATGACTGAATGCGATGCACCAGGAAGCAGGGCGTGATGTCCGGAATTGGTCTGAACGGGCCTGACAACGGGTGTGACTCGGCTGAGCAAGCACCCATCTGAATCCAATTTCGCTGTTGAGGCCGCACACACCTCGTTGCCCGTGAACACCACACCCATCCTCTACCGGCAAGGGCGTCCATTGTTGCTCAGAGAGTACGAGGGCGGGGCGTTTGAGGCCGTGGCCGACCCGCTGTTCGTCGACGCACGCGCGGGTGATTTCCGCCTGTCTGAAGACAGCCCCGCGCGTGAGATGCCGCCGCCGGCCTCCGGGATCAGGGGAGGACAAGGGGCACGAAACGCATGCTGCGAGGGGGCAGCGTCAGAGAGGTCTCGCCATCGTCCGGGACAAGACCGTCGGAGCGGCTGATGGTGACGGCTTGCTCGGCACGCGTGTAGTTGATGAGAAACAAGGCGGCCTCGCCGTCGGGACTGCGCCAGACGCTGTGGAGCACGGCGGGGCGCTGGACGGTGAAGGGCTCGATGGTTGACGGCCGCGTGAAGATGGTGCGCTGGATGCAGGTGACATCGATGGTCTCACAGTCCACCGATTCGGGGGCAAGCATGTCACCCCACAGCAGCCACTCGCGGTGGGCGTGGTAGAAGCGGCTGAGTTCGAGGAAGAAGGCGACCCTGTCGGCCAGTTCGGGATTGTTCAGGTGATCGACGGTAAGGTTGGTAGCCAGAGGCTGGCACCCGCAGGCTACGGTGCGGGCCATGTCCAGTGCGAACTGGTCGGGGCAGATGTTGTGCCAGTCCTGCTCCTCCGCCGGATCGGGCCGGGCCTCCGCTGTCCACAGTTCATCGTAGGGCGTCACGCCATCGATATGCGAGTAGTTGCCGAACACCACCGCGCGCCCGTGATAGACGGCAGGGAAGAGCGGCACGAGGTCCATGGTGCGGCAGCCGTGAGCGCCGCACGATGCCTCCCAACTGGTGTAGAGCGTGATGCAGCATTCGAGCAGGTCCTGGTAGACCTCGGCCACGCTCTCGCTGCTCAGAACCAAGTCTGGATGGTTCTGGTGAACCTTGCGGAACAACTCCCGGAACCCCTGCACCCCGTAAGCGCCGCCGCCGGGAACGTGGCCGTGCTCCGTACTGAAGCACGGGGTGGTGCCGCCGACAATGGCGATCTGGTCCATATACAGGCCATCCAACCCCAGGTCGGCCACACCGTCGGCGGTGATGAGCGCCTGGCGATGCCAGCCTTCAGCCGCCCCGCAGGTATGCATGAGCTTGCGGTTCATCCACGTGTTGTATACATGCCCCCAGTACTCGCCGTCCCGAAGCACCGTGGTGCACTTCCGGCCCTCGGTCTCCCAGCGCGGCTCCTCGCGATCCCAAGACATGCCGTTGCTGTAGACCTGCACGCTTACATTGTTCGCCTGGAGGTCGGCCACTGCGGCCCGGAAGGCATCGGCACCCTCGCGAGGCGGGAAGTAGTCCGGGTAGCTGGTGTCGTAGGGATGCTTGTGCCACCAGTACCAGTCGACGGCCACGGGCAGCTCCAATCGCCGAGCGACTTCCTTCGCAGCCGGACACACGTTATCAATGCGCCCCCTGAGCCACAGCCAGCAGGCCAGCTCAGCCACGTAGCTGTCGCGCCGCTGGTCCGGGCCGCGCGAGGCCCATTGCTGCTCCAGCGCCCAGGGGCGATATATCTGCGCGGACTCGTACCAGCCGCCCACGAAGGGCGCGATGGACACGCGATAGCCGGGGAACTCAGGCCGGCCGGACACCGGCTGGGGGAGCAGGTGCTCGATGCAGAGCTGTGCAGACCCCTGCCCCACGCGCAGCAGCATCGACTTCATCCACCCGTCGGTGTCACGGGAATCGAGGTGCAGACCAGTGCCGTCTGAAAGCCAGGCGGTGAGCTGCATATGCGCCAGCTCGCGCCGGAAGGCACTCATGTCGGGCGCGTCAACGGCCTCGCTCAGGGGGTTGTTTACGAGCCTGCCGAGGTCGCAAGGGGCCATCCACTGAGCATCGCCGTTATAGGGCAGGCGCACGTCGGGGAACGCGAGCGCGGCAGGCATGAAGCCGTCCGGCAACTCAACGCGTTCGAATCGGCCCTGGAGCAGGCCGTCCACCAGTTCCCACGTCAGCTCAACGGTGGCCTCGATCTCCCGGCCGTCATCGTATTGCAGCCGA
>JALGSS010000239.1 GCA_029821745.1 Candidatus Zipacnadia bacterium | reverse complement strand
TGCTGCTCATCGGCGGGCCGGTGCGCGGAGCGGTGTACAGCGTGTTCGGGCTGTTGGAGGATCACTTCGGCTGCAAGTGGTTCACGCCCGAGGTGAATCGCATCCCGAAGGTAAGCAAGCTCGTGGTCGGGCCGCTGGATGAGAAGAAGATCCCGGCGCTTGAGTATCGGGAACCCTTCGTGATGGACTGCTTCGACGGCGACTGGTGCGCCCGCAACCGCCAGAACAGCTCCGCCGGGCGCTTGGAGGCGAAGCACGGTGGGAAGATTCAGTACTTCGGCTTCGTTCACACCTTCAACCAACTGGTGCCTCCAGAGAAGTACTACGACGAGCACCCGGAGTACTTCTCGCTCATCAACGGCAAGCGCATGAAGGGGTACTACCAGCTCTGCCTGACGAACCCCGATGTGGTGCGGATCGCCACGGAGGAAGTGCGCAAGCGGATGAGGGAGCACCCGGAGGCGTCGGTGTTCTCAGTCTCGCAGAACGATACCGGGGGGGCTTGCCAGTGCGAGAAGTGCCAGGCGATAGTGAAGCGGGAGGGCTCGGAAGCCGGTCCGCTCATCGAGTTCGTCAACAAGATCGCCGACGCGGTGAAGGACGAGTTCCCCGACAAGGCGATTGACACCCTGGCATACACGTACACGCGCAAGGCGCCGAAGACGGTGCGACCACGGCCGAATGTGATCGTGCGTCTGTGCAGCATCGAGTGCTGCTTCTCCCACCCGCTGCGCACCTGCGACAGCGGGCAGAACGCAAGCTTCCGCAAGGACATTCAGGACTGGGCCAAGGTCTGCAACCGGCTGTGGATCTGGGACTACACGACCTCCTTCGCCAACTATCTGGTGCCCTTCCCGAACCGGCACGTATTGCGGGACAACATCCGGTTTTTCATCGAGAACAACGTGACGGGCATCTTCGAGGAGGATACGTACACGACCCTCTGCGGAGAGTTCAACGCCCTGGATGGGTACATGCAGGCCAAGTTCCTGTGGGACCCGGACTATGACGAAGACAAGGCGATGGATGAGTTCCTGGAGGGCGTGTACGGCAAGGCGGCGGGGCCGATCCGCCAGTACTTGGACATGCTGCGTGACAAGGTCGTCGACGAGAACATCCACATGCATATCTGGGAAGGCCCGAACGCGGCCTACCTGACCGACGACCTCCTGGAAGCGGCAGACAAGCTGTGGGACCAGGCGGAGGCCGCCGTGGCGGACGATCCGGCGACGCTGAACCGCGTGAACGTGGCGCGGCTGAGCATGGACTGGGTGATGTTGGAGCGGACCAAGCGCGTCACCACCAGCCCATACGAGTTCCGCAACGGCAAGTATGAGGCGGATGTGATCCCCAACTACCGGCGGCTACCGGCGGCGCGTGGACCGGTTCTTCACCACGGCGGAGAAGAACGCGTTGACCTCGCTCAGTGAGGGCGGCAGGCGCCCCGAGACCCTCTGGCAGCGCATCGGGGCCAAGTCAGGCTCGTATGACGTGGTGAGCTTCGGCGACGATGCTCTGTCGCTTCGGATCGTGCCGGGCATTGGCGGACGCGTTCTCGTCCTGCGGCCCGCGGGTGCGGGGAATCTATTCCGTACCGGGGCGCCTGACGAGCCCGGGTATCCCGCCGTGGGTGGTTACGCGGAGTCGTGGCAGGGCGGCCTGCACGGTCCCGGGTGGTCGGATCCGTTCAAGGTGGGACCGGTGGAAGAGACCGACGACTGCAAAGCCGTGGAGATGACGTACGACCTGCGCGAAGGCCTTGCGCTGACCCGGACCGTGATGCTCCCGAAAGGTAAGGGCTACTTCGAAATCCTGTCCACCATCAGAAACTCCGGGGCCGAAGCGCAGCCCGGCGACTTGCGGGCGTCCTTCGGGCTGGACCTGGGCGATACGGACCAGGTGACGGCGATCCTGCCCGCGATGGGACGCAAGGGCGTCATGAGCCTGTCCTTGTCGGCCGATGAAGCGAAGCGTCAATTGTCATTCAATGCAGCGCAGATCGCAGGGGGCCTGATGCTGGCCAACCACGCCGCGGGCCTGGGGATTGAGATCATCCCGACGGCCGCGGACATTGAGCGCGTCTGGCTCCGGGTGGATGCGCGGAGCAATGCCATCACCTTCGAGCTGAAAACCAAGGCAACCGTGGAGCCGGGCGAGAGCACCTCGCTGCGCCAGTGGGTGCGACCGCTGCGCAATGTGGCGGCGCTCCCGAAGGCGGAGCATACCGGAGCGCAATCGCACCGGTCGCTGAATGTGATTGCCCAGGATGACGAGATCCCGCTGGGCAACTACGGTACATGGGGCTGGATTGAGGAGGCAGAGGGTGCTTCCGACGGCTTCGCGATCCGGTTCAACAACAACCACATCGAGTGGTGCTGCCAGTGGCCTTACGTGCCTGCGGAGCTTGAGCCGAACACGAAGTACGACGTGTTCGCGCGGATCAAGATCGCCAAGAAGGGCAACGGCGGCAGCGCGTTCTGGGCCGGGATCTATGACACCGTCAGCCGCGCCGATCTGGGCACCATCCAGCCAGCGATGACGGCCATCCCAGACAGCGAGTGGCACGTATACAAACTCGGGACCATCACCCCTGCTCGGGGACACTGGGTCTGGATGGGGCCGCAGAACAACCCCGATAACCAGGACGGGTTGTGGCTGGACTACTTCGAGTTGAGAGCTGTGAAGTAGGGAGAGACGAGAGTGAGAGCAGGCCGCTCGACCACCGGACGCGAATGTCGGCCGGGACCGCCCACACGGGTTCAAGTTCGGTGCCCTGGGCGCATGAAAGCCGAAACGACGGTCTCATCTGCAAGGAGCAGAAGCTCATGACGGGATTCAGCCACACCAGGATCGCGATCTGTCTGGGCATGGTGTGCGCCGGCGTCGTCTCTGGGGACGAGCCACGCCCGATCGTGGGCGACTCGCTGGGCGGGACGCTCGCCCGGGACCATCAGTCCCGAGGCATATACTTCCATGGCAAGTACCGCCGTACGTACCTGGCCTACATGGATCACGACTTCAACGCTCGGATCACGTACTACGACCACGACGATCGCTCCTGGGCCGAATCCGTACTTGTCGACAACTGCATTGCCGAGGTCGGCTGGGGCAAGGGCATCAAGGATGGTCACAATGTACCCAACCTCTGGGTGTCGAAGAGCGGCATGATCCACCTGGTCTACGGTAGCCACGGAACGCCCTTCAAGTACGCCCGCAGCTCCGAACCGGAATCAATCGACCAGTGGGAACTGGGGGAGCGGATCGGCGACCACGCCACCTACCCCTTCTTCTGCGAGCTCCCCGACGGCGCCATGCTGATGTTCTACCGTTACGGCCCCACCGGCGGCTACAAGGACCCCTTCCTCGCCTTCCAGCGGACTGACGACGAGGGGCGGACCTGGAGCCCGGTCAAGAAGATCGGGGCGTTCCGCCACGCGTGCAAGCTCAACGGGTACAACGCACTATACGACCCGGCGAGCGGGCGTATCCATCTGATGCTTGCCTTGAGGCCACAAGGAGACTGGGCCTCCTTCGCCTGCCAGTACGATCCCGCCGCCGATCGCATGTACTCCTGGGACGGCGAGACCTACCTGGGCCCCATGCCGGGGGATGATGCCCTCGTTGAGCACTGCCGCGTGGAAGGCCAGACGCTGCGCGAGATCTTCGTGCACGACGGCATACTGTACATGCTGCTGCGAGGCAAGCGTGGCGCCCTGTCCTTCGCCCGCTGGGACGGCGAGACTCTCCACAAGACCGATCTGCCCGGCGAGAGAACCGCCGGGTACATCCACGGCCCCATCTGGACCACCGACGGCAGCACGGTAAAGCTTTACGGCGTGCGGAAGGACATGACCCAGAAGCCGACGCCCCACGGTGCGGACGTATACGTCTGGACAAGCGTCGATGGCGGAGGAACGTGGGACGATGGGCAGGCTCTCGTTCGACAAGCCGACCTTGGTCTGCACCTGCAGGATCTCAACCGCGTGATGAACTACGCCGCCGACGGCCCGTTCCTCATCATCTCCGAGGCGACAGGCCGGCTCCCGAAAGACTTCGAGGTCACGCCGCAGAACCACTACGACAATCCCTGGCGGAAGAACAAGAGGCTCTACGCCATTGACGAGGAGGGGCACTTCCTTTCCGGGCCGGAGGAGCGATGATGACATGATCTGCCGCCTGCGCGCCGGCGTCCTGGGCATTCGGAGCGTGCCGGGAGACGTAGCTTACGAGGTGGACCTTCGGGGCGAGACGGCCATCCTGGGCGCGGCTCTCGATGAGGACGGTCGGCGACTCGCCGTTGTACTTGATCGCGCGCGGGATAGCGGCCAGGGCTCCGTCGGGCGATCGCTGGTGCTGATCGACCTGCAGACCGGGACGTGGCATGTGGCTCACGAGGGGTTCGTCAGCGATCCGGTATGGTTTCCGCGGCAGGCCCGGCTGGCATTCTCCAACGGCTGTAGCATCTGCATACTGGACGCTTCCACGGGCTCGTCGGAGGAGGTCTACCGATTCGCCAGGGAGCCACAGGCGCCGAACGACATCTGCCTGCGGCCGGATGGGAGGGGGTTGTCCTTCCTGAAGTCGGTGGGAGATGATCGGCGGATCGGGGTCGTCGATCTCGACACCGGTGAGGGGCGCGTGCACTCCGTCTCCTGCTTCAGCTACTGCTGGTGGGATGACGAAGCGATTCTGTATGTCCTCGGTTCGGGGCTCAAGTTGCTTGATGTTGGCTCAGGGAAGTCGCACACGCTTCTCAGGGACCTGACGGCCCTGAACACAGCCGGTGCCCTGACGACCCTCGATGATCGCTGGCTGCGGGGAGTGCGGATGGAGGGAGTGTGGCAGGAATTCCTCGAGGTGCATTGCGTCGGTGACCGCGTCTACGTCGGCGCTGCGATGGGGTGGCCGGTAACGCGTCGGACACTCCTCCCCTTCATACGTCGGACGGACTACAACAGCGTGCGAGGCGTCCTGTCGATGACGCGGGATCTCACTGATCTGCGCCTGCTTCTGGAGGGGTCACCGAGGCCTCTGGGCATCGTCCCCATCAACCGTGGCCGGACCCTTGCCATCGGCGTATCGAGCCGTTGCGCGGAGGGATGGCTGAAGCAGGACTGGGTCTTCGTCGGCGAGGGCGCCGAGAGCATCCCGGAGGGTTTCGGGCCGCTGCCGCGAGCCTCAGCCACCGTTCGCGGGAGCGTGTGCGTGGGAGCTCATCCGGCGGCGGAATGATCTGGGACGCTGATCACCCCGCGGGTCGCCGCGATCGGCGCCGCAGTCGGCCAGTTCAGCCGGCCGGGAGGCGTGCCCGTGTCCACGATCCGCCAGCAGCCCGTCCTCGTCCTCGTCCTGATCCTCGAGTATCTCCTCCACGCGCTGGGAGAACAACTCCGCGTCCTCCGGGAAGCTTCCATGCCTCTACTGGGCCCCGTTCGCTGCTGAAGTCAACGGGACGTCCATACTATACCCTAAGATCCAAGGGTCCGACCATCATTTGGCCCCAGTATCTCGCGTCGCCCTCGGAACCAGGAAAGGCGCGGCCGCGAAACACCCAAGGAATGACCTGCGCTCCATTGTCATCACCTGTCCGCAATGCTGGTCGGCGAAGTCAGGACGTGCCCACAGCGCCCCATCACCACGCCGCGCCCTCGCTTGGTGAGAGCCGGCCCCGATAGACTCACGGACCGACCTGAAGCTCGTGGTCGCTCGTGAGGCCTGAGGCCAGCTCCGTCACGCGAATGATCCATTGCCCGGGCGTATCGTTGTTTGCGAGATCGAACGTGACCGAGGCTTTGGCGTCCCGGGCCGCGTAGTAGCCGCTGAACTCCGCCTCACGCTGCTCCGGATCGAGAAGCTGAACGTGCAGGGGGATGACCGCGTCGAGTGCTTTGCCGGCCTCATCGCCGACAGTGACGTTCAGCTCGACCCGCCCGCCTAGCTGCGCCGAGTCTGGCGCGTCGATCAAGACCTGAGCAATGGGGCGATCGGTGATCATGAGCAGCTTGCCGCCGCCGGGCGCCATGGATACGTCAAAACCGATGCCGCCCTCTACCTGCCGCGTGTCGGCTCGCCCGTGGGACACGAGGTCGTAGACGTACCCGCTCTCGCGCCGGACCATGACCGTCGCCTTACTCGGCAGGCCCTTCTCCATGACCTTGCCGTGGTGGCCGACGTAGTCGCCGAAGGTGCGCTTGTCATTGACCAAGAACAGGTAGTCTGTCGAGCCGTACTGACGGAAGCGCGGGATGATGTCTGGGTCGGACGCCTCACCGTAGCCCTCGTAGAAGTCGTCAAGCTGCGCGCGCATCCCGGCGGCGGCGTCCTGCAGGTCCGCCTTGGCCTGATCGGCCCTCTTGCCCTGGCGCGACATGCTCTGCACGTGGATGTCCGCCAGGATTCCGGGCGCGAGGTTCTCGTCGGCAATGATGATGCCGCCGCGTTGTTGGAAGGCCTTGATCCGTTGGGCCACGGAGCGCGGCAGGACATCGCAGTTGGGCATGACCAGCACATTGAAGTCATCCAAGCCGTCGCGCAGGATCGTTTCCTCGTACAGGATGGCCGGCTGAAGCTGGGCCCACTGGCAGATCAGGTGCATGTCCGCCTCCCAGCTTCCACCCCAGCCGCTCGTGCCACGATGGGCGAACATCTGCGACGCGAAGCTCTCCAGCAGAGCCACATCGGTCCGTCGATCAGGGATGATCTTCAGCGATGGCCCCAGCGGCCGGATTACGTCCCCCGTCAGTTCCTTTAGGACGCGCCATGTCTTGTCGTTGGTGAACCGATATCCGCCTGGCTTGCCCAGCGGCGGCGCAAGAGACCCCCAGCCGTGGTACATGATCCCCTGGACAGGACGCGAGAGCTTCGACCAGAAGGCCTCCCGCATATGATCAGGCGAGATCGTGATGAACCGGGCGTCAGGCTGCTCGTCCTCCCATGGTGCACGTTCAGCGGGATCCTCCGGGGCCTTCGGCGCTGTGCCGGACCGGTACCAGATGACCTGCGTCATCTTCATGACCTCTTGCCCGGGGCGTCCCTCCGCCATGGCGAACAGCTCGTCGGCGGCCTGACCGATCTTGATTGGATCGGGGTAGCTGTAAGTCCACTGAGACAGGTAGTCCACGTTCCCGCCGGAGCCCCACTTGCTCGGGCAGCGCACGGCGGGATCGTGCCACGTCCACAGGTCGTCGCGCCCTGTTGACTTAAGGCCTTCGCTGATGCGACCCAGCAGCGTGGGCCATCCGTCGCCGCCGCCCCAGAACCATTGGTAGTACTTCAGGATCGGGTCGTCGTCCTCGATGATGCGGTCAGTGGGGAAGTCAGGAATATCGTGGTAGGAGACGCCGCTCTTGAGATTGACGAGGGGCGGGATGTCAGCTGACTCATCTCGCTTGTACGCCTGGATATCAACGTCGCAGAACGAGACCTGTGTGTGGTCGCGCTTCTCGGACTCACACATCGCCGCCTCAAGGGCGGGCATGTGCCCGTAGGTCCGCACCACGGATGCCCCGACGTTGAAGGCGAAGGCTTGCATCTCAGGGTAGTTGCCGTTGACGTTCCCGATGCCTTCGCCCTGACGGTTGCGTCGCTGGTACCAGTCGGCGAACCGCCTGTTGGAGCGGAGCTGATTGCCGAAGGGATGGCAGTTCGCGAACACACCGACGCCCGCCACAAGATGATCGTCGAAGTCCTTGATGTAGTTCGCGCGGTTGGGTCCGCTGAGCGTATCGATAGGCCTGCCGGCATGCCACACGTCCCCCCAACTGCTGAGCCATTTCAACTGGTGCGTGAAGCCGATGTCCTTAACCCGTTCGAGGTCGCCGCCACCCCACAGAATGACGGGCATCGTGCCTGGAATCTTGCGCGGCACAATCACCAGGGGCAGCGCTTCCTCGGCGCGAAGCGTCTGGCCGCCTGCCACCGCCTGCATCGTCGTCGTGAGCGTGTACTCCCCGGGGTGAACCGTCGTGTCGACGGGCAGGGACATGGTGTGGCTTTGCGCAGGCTCCAAGGACGGCAATGTGAGGTCCCGGCCGACGCCTCCGAGCTCAACGCGCGCTTTCACCTCAGTCAATGGCTGACCGGAATCGTTCGCAACGGACACGGTCACCACGACGCCCGGCTCCATGCGGACGAAGGCCCGGCGATCGCTGCTGAT
>JALGSS010000238.1 GCA_029821745.1 Candidatus Zipacnadia bacterium | reverse complement strand
TCGGCAGTCGTCCTGGGATCGCCTCTCCCCTGAGGATCGGAAGATCGCGAAGACAGCCATTGAAGCCGCCGCCGAGCACCGCTTCTTCCACTGGGAACTGGAGTTCCCCGAGGTGTTCTTCGGCCCGGCACGTGGCTCCCGTCAGGCGGTCGAGCGTATCGAGGGCGCTGGTTTCGACGCCGTCATCGGCAATCCGCCGTACGTACGTCAGGAAGGTTTGGGGGACCTGAAGACGTACCTGCGCGATGCCTTCGCCGAGGTGTATCACGGCGTCGCAGACATCTACGTCTACTTCTATGACCGAGGCCACCGTGTCCTTCGCGATGGCGGCCGGTTCGGGATGGTGACCTCGAACAAGTTCCTGCGGGCGGGATACGCGGCAGCGCTTCGCAGGTTCCTCGCTCAGCGCGCCATCTCCGACCTGATCGACTTCCGGGACCTTCCCCTCTTCGAGGACGCGATCTCCTATCCGCTCATCTTCATCTCGTGTCAGTCGCCCCCGGATGAGGGCCACGAGGTCACGACGCTGACCGTATCCGACGTGGATGAGGCCCGGCGGGTCGCCGAATCCGTCACCACCAGGGGATTCCCCGTTCCCATCAGGTCGCTGCGTGAGGATGGGTGGACGCTGATGCGGCCGGAGGTCCTGCGGCTCCTGGACAAGGTGAGAGGTGCCGGGCGGCCGCTCGGCGACGTGGTCACTGGCAAGTTCTACTACGGCATCAAGACGGGCTACAACGAAGCCTTCGTCATCGACGAGGCGAAACGGGCCGAGTTGATCGAGGCCGATCCGCGCAGCGCCGAGATCATCAAGCCCTTCCTCCGCGGCCGCGACATCAAGCGCTGGCGCGTCGAGTGGGGCGGACTCTATCTCATCTTCACGCGCCACCGCATCGACATCAACAAGTATCCAGCAATCAAGGCACACCTTCTCCCCATGAAGAAACGCCTCATGCCCGGAAAGCCCGGAGGCCGAAAGCCGGGCGCGTACAAGTGGTACGAGATTCAGGACACCATAGATTACTACGCCGAGTTCGAGAAGCCGAAGATCGTTTATCAGGAGATTGCGACGCACCAGAGGTTTGCCTATACGCGGCAACCGTTTCTCCTGAACAACAAGTGTTTCTTCATCCCGACAGACAACGTGGCTCTCCTTGCTCTTCTCAATTCCACACTCGCTTGGTGGTTCCTGAAGAACACCGTCGCACACCTCCAGGGCAGCGCGCTTGCGCTTCAAGCGACCTACATGGCGCGTTTTCCCGTTTCTCGAATCGCAAGTGCGACGCGGATATCGCTCGCAGAGCACGTCGCGTCGATGATCGCCGGACCCGACGACCACGACCGCGTCCGGCGTCACGAGATACCGATCAACGCGATGGTCAACCGGCTCTACGGCCTGACCGATGAGGAGATCGCCATTGTCGAGGCTGACACGCGAAACTCGTAGGCTGATTAGCCGCATGGGGGTCCATTTCGAATGGGCGAACGGTGGCGGGGGTCGGAATCATGAAGAGACTGGAACGGAACCTGCGTGAGAGCAGCGTAGAAGCCTTCATTCTCGCTCTGGAACTCATAAACAAGTTGTCCGTCCAGTACAGGCTCGAAGCCTTTGTCCTTCTATTCTGCAACGCGTGGGAACTCCTGATGAAGGCGGCGTTGGTCGCGGAGGGCCACAAGGTTTTCTATCGCAAGAGACGCAAGCAACCGCGCCGCAGTCTTTCTCTCGACGACTGTCTCAAGCGGTTGTTCACAGATGCGCGGGATCCCATTCGGCTGAACATCGAGAAAGTTGAGGAACTCAGGAATAGCGCGACACATCTTGTCGTTCCGTTTGTACCGCCAGATGTGATGGGCCTATTCCAGGCAGGCGTGATCAACTACGCAACGAAGTTGAGAGAATGGTGCAATATCGACCTTGCCGAGCGGATACCGTTGGGCATGATGGCGCTGGTGTATGACTTCGACCCGAAGACACAGGCGCTCGACAGTCCAGCAATAAGGCGACATATGACGGCCGACACCTTCAGTTGGATCAGGGAGTTCCAGCATTCGGTTAGAACGCAGGCAGACGCCCTTGCTGAGCGCCGAGATTCATTCTACATTCCGGTGGACCTCCGGCTTGCCATCGTAAGGAACCCGAAGAAGGCCGACATCGTCCTTGGCGCGGGTCCAGGTGGCAGGGAGGCTATTGTCGTGCGAGTGCCGAAGGACTTCGACAAGACCCATCCCCACAGGCAGAAGGAGGTCTTGGAGGAACTGGCGCGCAGGTTAGTGCCAAGCATCCGAGCGAACCAGTATGACATTCTGTGCGTGCGTCGAGTGTACGGGGTTGATGCGAGGAGTCGGTGGTTTTATAAGCCGAAGTTCGCTAGCCCTCAGTACAGCGAAGGCTTCGTCGATTGGCTCGTCAAGAAGGCGGAGGGCAATCCAGAGTTCTTCAAACGGGCCAGGCAGAGATATCGGAAGCAGCAGGGAAGATGAGCGGTGCGCTACTGGCTGATCAGCACATCGCCGGAGAACTTCGCGCTTGACCGGGCGGAACTGCACTTCGCCCAGCAGGGGGTTCAAGCATCGGAACCGGCGGCAGGTCCAGCAGATGAAGGCCGGTGGTTGGGCGGCACGTCGCCAAGCCGGATGGGGCTCGCAAGCACAGGGAGAAACCCGATGGCACGAAAGCCGGCCAAGGTCAAGAAGTCGTACGGCACTTGTTCAGTCGATCATCTCAGTCCGGCCGCCGATGGGGGATGGCCCAAGGCCATCAACATCGTCATGGCGTTTGAGGAGGCGATGAAACTGCACTTGGCACTTCAGGCGAGCCTCCTCGATATCAACCGCCTGAACCGCTCCACCAGGGAAGGCAAGATGGCGGCCGTCAACCTGTGCCTGCACGTAGGCGCGAACCGCATCACCGTGAACGCGGACAAAGTCAGGCCGTGACGCTCGCCGCCACGGTTCGTGTCTGAGCGGTGGTTGAAGACGAAATGAACCGCCAAGATCGCCAAGGACGCCAACGACGGAGGAGAGAGCGGTCGGCTGCGAGTGTGCCGGAACGCCCGGCATGAGGACCGGGAGCAGACTTGCGCGGCCTTCGAGACTTCGGAAGTCTGCTGCCAGTTGGGTTCTGACGGTTTCTCCTTGGCGTCCTTGGCGTCCTTGGCGGTTGAGTCGGTCGTTCGTCTTCGCGGCGGTCTCGGCGGTTCATTCCGTGTGGGAGTAATGCCGTGCGGATTCCGTTCGTCATCGACAACCGCGAGCATCGGCTGGTGGACATCCTGAACGACCTGCTGGCCCGGTTCGAGCATCGGTCGCTCGACATCGCCACGGCGTACTTCACGCTGAGCGGGTACCGGCTGATCAAGGCGGGACTGGAGGGGATCGGGAGTCTCCGGCTCCTGCTGGGGGCGGAGCCGACGACGGCCGACCACGTCGGGCTGAGGCCGGATGCGAAGGTCATCAGCGGCCAACTTCGCAGGGACCTGGAGGATTCGCCGTTCACCGAGGAGACGCTCCGGCTGGTTGAGGACCTGATCGCGTTCCTTCGGCGGGAAAACGTGGACGTTCGGGTGGTGGACAAGGGGTTCCTGCACGCGAAGTGCTACCTGATCTACGGGGACAAGCCCGGCGGCCAACGGGCCTTCGACCGGTTCCAGCCGTTGATCGGCATCGTCGGCTCCAGCAACTTCACGGCCCCCGGCCTCACCAGCAACCGCGAACTCAACCTCGCCCACCGCGTCCTGCTCGACGCCGAGGAGGGCCGCGACGCTACTGCTGAGGCCATGGTGTCGTACCTGGCCGAGGAGAAGTCGAGCAGTCGAATCACGGAGAAGAACCGGCAACTCCTCAAGAGCGAGGTCGGGGCTCAGGCCATCCATCAACTCACGACGTGGTACGACAGCGAATGGGATCAGGCCCGGACGTTCAAGGACGACCTCATCGCCTTGCTCGACGCCTCGAAGTTCGGACAGCACGAGTACACGCCGTACCAGGTCTACATGAAGGCGCTCTACGAGTACCACCGGGAGGACCTGGAAGGGCTGGTGGAGGCCCCAGGCACTCGCACGGCCGTCGAGTTGGCCCAGTTCCAGGAATCGGCCGTAAAGAAGGCCCGGAGCATCCTGGCCCGGTACGACGGCGTGATGGTCGCTGATTCGGTCGGCCTCGGGAAGACCTGGATCGGCAAACGGCTGCTGGAGGACTACGCGTACTATCAGCGTCTGAAAGCCATCGTCGTCTGCCCGGCATCCCTCAAGGACATGTGGCAGCGGGAACTGGCGGACGCAACGATCTCGGCGACCATCGTGTCGCAAGAATCGCTCGGCCAGAAGGACGCGGACGTGAGCCGCTACGCGGACGCTGACGTGATCCTGATCGACGAATCCCACAACTTCCGCAACCACAACGCCCAGCGCTACGAGAATCTGGACTTCCTGATCGGCATGAACGGCGGGCGAGGACGCGCAGGAGACAGGAAGCGACTCATCCTTCTCACGGCGACGCCGATCAACAACGACCTGATGGACCTGTACAGTCAATTGTGCCTCTTCACGCGGGGCGACTTGGGCTACTTCACGTCGGTCGGGATTGGCAACCTTCGGCGCTACTTCTGGGAAGCGCGGCGGGAGTCCGACGCGCGGGGTGCGACGGCCCACCTGTTCAATCTGCTCGAAGAGGTGGTGATCCGGAGGACGCGGCCGTTCATCCGGCAGGCGTATCCGCACGCCACCATCAACGGCAAGCGCATCACCTTCCCCGACCGCCGCCTCAGGACCGTCAACTACGACCTGGAGCGAACGTACGAGGGCATCTACGAGGACATCGTTGCTGGCATCGAGGGCCTGAACCTCGCGCCGTACAGCCTGGAAGCCTACAAGCGCGAGGGTGTCGAGGTGGACGAGTTCGAACTCGGTCGCGAGAGGGCCTTGGTCGGCATCTTCAAGAGCCGGTACCTGAAGCGCCTCGAATCTAGCATCGAGGCGTTCCGGATCAGCATCCGCCGTGCCCTTGCCTACCAGAAGACGTTCGAGGACTTCGTCCTGTCCGGCAGGCTCCTTCGGAGCACGGACTTCCACAAAGCGCTGCGTTACATCGAACGGGAAGATGTGGAGGACGATGCGGTTCCCAGGTCAGTGGCCGAGGAGATGGATGCGAGTGAGGAGGCCCAGACGGCTCTCGCCGATCTAGAGACCATCGACCCGAGCGAGTACGACCTGGCACGGCTCCACGCTGCGATCCAGGCGGACATTGACGCTCTGACGGACATCTGGCACCGGATCGAGGGTGTGGCGAAGCGCGGGGACGCGAAACTCGAACACCTCAAGTCGCTCCTGGCCGGTGCGCTGCGCGATCAGAAGGTCCTGCTGTTCACCTACTACAAGGACACGGCGCGGTACCTCTATCGCTGGTTCAGAAGTGACGCGGGGCAAGAGTTCGTGAAGACCATCGGGGGACCGAGCGTTCGGCGGATGGATAGCGGTGCCAGCCCACGAGAGCGGCGGCGCATCGTCGAGCACTTCGCCCCCAAGTCCAACGGACGCGCGGACCTGGCAGGCAGCGACGACGAGATTGACATCCTCATCTCGACGGACGTGCTCTCGGAGGGCCAGAACCTCCAGGACTGCGCACACCTGCTCAACTATGACTTACATTGGAATCCGTGTCGTATGGTCCAGCGTGCGGGCCGGATCGACCGCATTGGGACCGAGTTCGACACGCTGTACGTGTTCAACATGTTCCCCGACGAGGGACTGGAGCGCCTGCTTGGGCTGGTGGAGCGCCTGAGCCGACGGATTCACGACATCGACCGAACGGGCTTCCTTGACGCCAGCGTGTTGGGCGAGACGGTTCATCCAAGGAACTTCAACACGCTGCGCCGCGTCCGCGAGGAGGACGGCACCGTCATCGAGGAAGAGGAACAGGCGACGGAACTCGTGAGCAGCGAGTTTCTCCTGATGCAACTCAAGGCATTCCTGGAGCAGCAGGGGCAAGGATTGCTCGATGATCTCCCGGATGGCATCCACTCAGGTCTCGCTCGCCGAGGCAAGAGCGGCCTGTTCTTCTACTTCAAGGCTGAGCATCCGGAGCGCGGCCCCCAGCACTTCTGGAAGTACTACGACGCCACGAGCGACCGGATCATCGACAACCGGTACGTCATCGCCAACCTGATCGCGTGTCAGCCCGACACGCCACGGGTGATCGGGGACCTCGACGTGTTCGCGATCCAGGAGCGGATCATCGAGGATATCCTGAGGACCCAGCGTGAAAGACAGGCGCTGGAGGCCGCACCGCGAACCGTGGACCCGCTCCAGTCGGCGGTCAGCACGACCGTGCAGGGCTACCTGAGCCATCCCGGGACGGACCGCGCCGATGTTGTGCGGGTGCTTGAATACCTCGGCCAGCCCATGTCGCCTTCCACGCTCGGGCGGCTGCGGGCGATCCGCCGGGACCACGAAACCACTCAGGACGCAGGCTCACTCGTAGCGGGGCTCCTGGACTTGGCGGACCAGTTCGGCACCGCGCCGTCAGGGGGAACCGGTCCCCATGTGTCCCCCCTTGGTCGAGACGACCTGAGGCTGATCTGCTTCGACCACACCTGTGGGTAGTTGGCCCCTCAGAGCGAACGAGGGGCACAAGCCGTGAAGATCGTGATGCGATCCGGCGGTTCGGGCAAGTGGGCATGGGTGAAATCGGTGCCGTCCGACCGAGAAGCCGAATGGTAATCGGCAAGCAAAATGGACCCACCTGAGGGGGGAAATGAGCACGTAAAAGGGACCCACCGCAGTAGCCTCCGTGGCGGGTATGCTTTTGGGATACCGGCTGGAGGAGGC
>JALGSS010000237.1 GCA_029821745.1 Candidatus Zipacnadia bacterium | reverse complement strand
CCCCCCCCGAGGATACGGGAACCGGTTCGCCGATCGTTCTCACGCAGCGTGACGTTCGGGAGCTCCAGCTTGCCACCGGAGCCATCCGGGCCGGCATCGCTCTTCTTCTTCGCCGGGCCGGTCTAGAAGCGAACGAACTCGACCGCGTGTTGGTCGCCGGCGGTTTCGGGAACTTCATCCGTCGGAAGAATGCCCAGAGGATGGGCCTGCTGCCGGGCGAGCTCCAGCGGTACCGGATCTCGTTCGTGGGCAATGCGGCCTTGGCGGGTGCCAGGATGGCCGCTGTATCTCTCAGTGCCAGGCGCGATGCCGAGCAACTTGCCCGGCGGATCACGCACGTGGACCTGTCGCGGGAAGCGGGATTCCAGATGGCATTTGCCGATGCGATGCTCTTTCCCGCCCAGGAGCCTCCTGGATGAGTCGCGCCGAGCCATCGTCGCAGAGCAGGCCGCCTCTAAGCGAAGGCCGTGAACCGGACTGGTGGTGTACCTGCGTCACTCGTCCGCATCGCTGAAGGCCCAGACGAGAGCATTCAGATGCTGAAGGTGGCCCTATGGACACAGTGGTCAGCATCTCCCGGCATGCCTTGATGATCACAGGCTTCGTGTTCGTCATGATGCTCGTGGTCGAGTACTTGAACGTCCTGACCGCTGGGGTGTGGCGGGAGCGGCTGGCCGGCCACAAGTGGGGGCAGTACATTCTCGCCGCCGTTCTTGGCGCGACGCCCGGATGCCTGGGCGCGTTCGCCGTGGTGGCGATGTACTCGCATCGGGTCGTGTCGTTGGGTGCCGTGGTGGCGGCGATGGTGGCCACCAGCGGCGACGAGGCCTTTGTCATGCTCGCCCTGATTCCCCGTCAGGCTTTCCTCTTGGCAGGATTGCTGTTCGGGCTGGGCATCGTGGCCGGCGTCCTGACAGACTTGCTCAGCGCTTGGCGTCGATCAGCGGGAGCGGAGAGCT
Source organism: Candidatus Zipacnadia bacterium (assembly GCA_029821745.1). Classification (GTDB taxonomy): domain Bacteria; phylum Armatimonadota; class Zipacnadia; order Zipacnadales; family JABUFB01; genus JALGSS01. The sequence goes on along the minus strand of JALGSS010000237.1, from coordinate 5,882 downwards.
ACTGCGACCGCCTGGAGGTGCACGCTGAGAATCAGTGTGTCTGTTTCCCTCGCGGCCAGATCGTTGCTCAGTGGAGAAGCTGTTCGGCCGCCAGAGGCATTCTGGCCGTGGGCCTCGCCATATTTGTGGTGGCGCTCGTCTCAGGCCGGGTGGGACCGCCTACATGGAACTGGATACGCGTCACGCTGCTGATCATGTCTGCCGCCGGGCTCTTCATCGTGAGCACGGTGCCCGACCACTTCCTGGAAGAGCATCTCTGGCAGCATGTGGCGCGAAGGCATGTCCCGCGCATCTTCCTCTGGACATTTGGCGCCCTGGTCGCGATGTACGTTGTCACCGAGCATCTTCATATGGAGGCCGCGATCAAGGAGGGCCAGTGGATCGTTCTTCTGATCGCTTGCGTGGTCGGTCTGATCCCGGAATCCGGTCCACACCTCGTCTTCGTGACGCTCTATGCCCAGGGCACGATCCCCCTGAGCGTGCTGCTGGCCAGTTCGATCGTTCAGGACGGGCACGGCATGCTGCCCATGCTCGCGCACTCCAGGCGTGCGTTCCTGGTGATCAAGATGGTCAACCTCATCATGGGCCTGCTCGTCGGTTCCGCTACAATGGTCATGGGGTTCTAGAACCGTCGAGACGCGTGCCGGTATCGGCCGACTGGCCGCAGGACGACGCGTGGCCGCCGCAAAGGAGACAGGTGATGAAAATGGTGATTGTCGTGTGTCCTGAGGGGAGGCACGAGGCGTTCAGGAATCTCATCGAAAAACACGAAATCCATGCCTACACAGAAATGAGGGATATCACCGGAGAAGGCGACACCGGCAAGAAATTTGGGACCGTTGTCTGGCCGGGGCAGTCCACCATCATGCTTATAGTCGTCAGCGATGACAAGAAAGCTGAAATCGAGAAGGCCATCAAGGAGTGCCAGTCGAAATTGTATCCGGCGGAAGGAATGCGAGCGTTCGTCTTGCCGGTAGAGGAAGTCCTATAGGAGCTCTACAGCCGCAGAGACCTCCCCGGCGCAACCCGTCGAGCCGTCCTCATTGCAGTGGTGTGGCGATCCCGCCGGATGCAGGCGACAGCTCAGAGGCGCGCCCGTCCGCGACGCTGTGCACGTCAAAGACCGGAGCGGAGTCGTGAGTGAAAGGCTGGCGTTCCTTGACCAGCACCGATCTACCAGCCAGGTACGATCCCCCTGAACGTGCTGCTGGCCAGTTCGATCATGCAGGACGGGCACGGCATGCTGCCCATGCTCGCCCACTCCAGGCGTGCGTTCCCAGCGATCAAGATCGTCAACCTTGCTGTGGGCTTGCTCGTGGATTCCGTTACAATGGCCATGGGGTTCTGAGATGGACGAGACGCGTGCCGGTATCGGCCGACTGGCCGCAGGACGACGCGTGGCCGGTACGGCCACAGTGGTGACTCTGTTGCTCGTAGCCGCCAAGGGTTTCTTCGGCTGGTGGCGCCAATCACCTGCCTTGATCGCTGACGCTGTACACTCGGGCGCCGACGCTGTGGCGATCTTCGCGTGCTGGCTTGGTTTGAGGCTCGCCGAGCGTCCGCCTACGAAACGATTCCCGTTCGGTTTGTACCGCGCCGAAACGCTCGCCTCGTTGCTCGTCTCAGCAATCATCCTCCTGGCTGGCCTCGAGATGTTCGTGGAGAACGTAGAGGGCCTCGTGCGAGGCGAGGCCCCGCGGACGTACGGCGTGGGTGTCGCTATCGTCGCGCTCTCCAGCGCCCTCGTCTCGTGCGGGATCTTCGTCTGGGAGAGGAGAGTAGGCGAACGGCTCGGGTCTCAAAGCCTCTTGGCCAATGCCGACGAGTCTCGTGCTGACATCCTGACATCCCTGGCCGTCTTCGCCGGCACCGCGGCGAGCAACCTGGGACTGCCCTATGTCGAGTTGGTCGTGGCGGCGGGCCTGTCCTTGCTCATCATGTGGTTGGGCGCGAAGCATGGCCGTCTCGCCGTCTACGCCCTGCTTGACGCGAGCCTGGATCCCGACCTGGAAGCCCTCGCGGCCGAGACCGCCCGCGGTGTGCCTGGAGTCCTGGCCGTGGGCCAGGTGAGGCTCCGCCGCACAGGGCCGTTCTTCTTCGGGCTCGCACAGGTCAACGTGCGTCAGTCGATCGATGTGAAACGAGGCCATGAAGTGGCCCATCGGGTTGAAGACGCCGTCAAGAAACAGGTCCCCCAGCTCGAGGCCCTGATCGTTCACGTCGAGCCCTATCGCCCCACGGTACAGACCGTCATGGTGCCGACGGACCAGGACCATCTTGACGGCCCTGTGAGCAGGCATTTCGGCAGGGCCCGGTTCTTCCTGTTCGCTGAGGTGTCTTCCGAGGGCATTGAGCAGGTGGCATGTCGTAAGAACCCCTTCCGCACGGAGCCCGCCCGCGCTGCCCTCGGGGTGGTCAGACAGACGCTGGAACGCCGACGGGTAGATGCTGTCATCACCCGGCGAATCGGGGAGATTGCGTTTCACACGCTCCGCGACTACCACGTCGACATCTACGCCGCTCCGGCAGGTACGGCGCGAGACGTCCTAGCGGGATTCGTGGACAACGCTCTCCCTCTCCTTGACCGGCCGACGCACCCATCCAAGGCCGACGGCGCTCCGAACTCCGGCACGGAAGTAGACGGCCCTGAGCACGGATCAGGATGGCGCCAAGGCAGGCGGTAACGGTATTGGGATTCGGCACGACTGCCGAAGGCTCACGGCGACGGCTCACGCCCGCGCCGCTGCCTCAGCTCCTTCAGGCGGCGGTACAGCGTGGAAGGACCAATCCCGAGGATCTCCGCCGCCCGGGCTCGATTCCCGCCGGTCTGTCGAAGGATCCTTTGGATGTGCTGCAATTCCACCTCGACCAGCGATTGCGAGGCGGTCTCATTGACCTTCTGAAGCCGATCCCGCAAGCCGGCGATCGGCGGTGGCAGGTCGTCCGGCAGGATAACGCCTTCTGTGCAGAGCACGCCCGCATGCTCCATGGCGTTCTCCAGCTCTCGAACGTTGCAGGGCCAGGGGTACTCCAACAGGTAGTCCAGGCAGATCGCATCAAGTCGGAGATCGGGGATACCCAGCTTCCCGGCAAGAAGCTTCACAAAATACCGCGCCAGAGGCAGGATGTCTTCCTTGCGTTCACGAAGCGGCGGCACCTCAATGTCAAACACGCGCAGGCGATAAAACAGATCCTCCCGGAATGCGTTGTCGGCCACCGCCCGCTCCAGGTTGCGGTTGGTCGCCGCGATCACACGAACGTCCACTTCGCGGGGTTTGGTCTCGCCAACCCGCACGACCTCCTTTTCCTGAAGCACGCGGAGGAGCTTCAGTTGCACGGCTGCCGATACGTCGCCGATCTCATCCAGCAGCACCGTGCCGCCATTGGCTTCCTCGAACAGACCCACTCGGTCCCGGGTCGCCCCCGTGAACGATCCCGCCTTGTGGCCAAAAAGTTCGGCTTCCAGCAGCGTTTCGGGAAGGGCGGCACAGTTGACGGCAACGAACGGACCGTCAGCGCGCGGCGACTTGGCGTGGATGTGTCGGGCAAGCACTTCCTTACCGACACCGGTTTCGCCCGTGACCAGAAGCGACGAATCGAACCGCGCTACCTTCTCGGCGAGCTCCAGCACTCGCATGAAGGCCCTGCTGCGGACCTCGACGGCCCCGATCGTCACGCCCGGCGGCACCGACGGCTGCTTTCGCTGCTGGGCGAGTTCCTCTTCCCTTTCCCGCAACTGGCGGGTCAGCGTCTGTATCTTGCCCAGGATGTCGTCTGCGTGGAAGTAGGGCAGGTGGGGTTCGATCTCCGGTCCCCAGGAGTCCGCGTCCTTCCCGAGCGCGGAGCAGAACGGATCGCCGCAAGCCCGACACTGCTCCTCGACGAAGTAGACGCTCTTGCCGAGGCAGTACGAGGCATAGCCGCTCGCGTATCCCACCAGGACCCAACACGATGGCTGATCGGCCGTGCCCAACTCAGCGATGTGCTCATCCGCCTCGCTGCAGTCATGGCATGTGCACTCGATCCGAAGGCGCCCCGACGCCTCGTCCAGGTCCAGAACGTTCCACTCCGCCTTGGCCATGCCCTGAAGCGTGTATAGAACAGGGCCGGCCCTGAGCCACTCCAGGACGTTTTCCCATTCAAAGATGCGTGTCATCGCGGCCGCGTCGGCCTGTCCCCAGAAGAAGCCTTGGCGCGTGAGGATTCGTCGCGTCTGCTCCTCGCCGACCATCTCGATCAGGTCGCGGCGGAACTGCGCCAGCGACCGCAGATCCTGGATGACCAGACGTCGGCCGTGAAGGTCCACGAGGCCTTCCGAAAAACGGATCAATTCCTCAAGAGTCAGGTTCTCAGCTTTCACGTGGCGGGCCTCCCAAATCGACAACACAGCCTCTCATTGTGGTAGTCACTGCAGGCAAGGTCAAGCGCCGAGACAGTCTCGTAAACCAATTCCTCGCGGCACGTTACGTCGGAACGCCTCGGCTGGCATCAGAATTGGAGTGTCCGGAACAGCGACGTACGACGGAGAGACCGACGTGAGCATGGTGCCGCGGCAGACCCTCAGCCAGCATCTGGGCCCGTGCGTTCAGGGGTTCGTGTCCGAGGCCCTCCCCTGCCCAGCCATTGCTTGGTGTCAGGTCGCATGGCGTGAAGTGCGAGCGATGCCCGGTGTCCACCAGGTCAGCGATGAAATCAAGGGGTTCCATCGCTGGGGCGTCACGAATCGCCCTGCGTCGGAGGCCGTGAAGGTCGGGATTCGCAGCCGTCGGACAGCCATGGGGTGACATGATGCGAGACGGTGAGGAAATGGTCAATGACCGCGATGATCGCTGCTTCACTGCCGCGGGTGTTGCCCTTGGTGGGGATCCTGTTGCGCATTGCCGTCCTGCCCCTGATCCCTGTCACGGCGGTATGGTGGCACAAGAATGGCCACCACAATGAACAGGCTTCGGCAGTACTCTCCCGCCACGTCCTCAGAGATGTGGATCGCCAGAGCCATCGTGCCACGCAGCGGAAATGCGCACCGCCGTCTCTTTGTCGTTCAGATGGAGTAGTACTGCCGGCCCGCACGTTCGACAGTCCGGACCTCCCCCGCATAGATGAGGCTTTCAAGTTCCTTGATCGCTTCGTTCGGCGCGATCCCGAGGCCAGAGGCCACGTCGGCGACCGTGCAGGGGCGTCGCCGGAGCAACGCCAGTACAACGTCCGGATCGGCCCCCGACCAGTGCGTCCTTTCCTGAGCCTGAAACTCAGCGATGACCTCCGCATTGGGTCCGAGTCGTTGGCAGATCCCCTCCAGCGCCGCGGGACTGACAGCGTGGACCGAGGGATCGGCCGGAGGACGAACGGCCGTGTTCAAATGCACGCGGTCCGGTGCGATCTCGCTGGTGATGTTACGGATCCGGTCCACCTGCTCGTCGCTCGTGTTCACGTCAGCGACGAAGAACACCTCCAACCAGATCTCGCCGGGGAACTCGTTCCTCAGCTTCTTCAGACCCTCGACAACGCGGGAGAAGTTCAGTGCCAGATGCGGCCGGCTGATCCGGCGGAATGTCGCCTCATCGCCCGCGTCCAGCGAGGGCACGACCAAGTCGGCATGCCGGCATGCGTACCGAACGGCCTGGTCCCAGAAGAGCGAGCCGTTGGTCAGAACAGCCACCGGGATGTCCGTCATGCCTTTTATCTGATCGATGATCTCGTCAAGCCGCGAATGCAATGTCGGCTCGCCGGAGCCGGATAGTGTGACGTAGTCAGGAGGGGCCGGGCCTCGAAGGGCCTCGCGCACATCTGAGATGATTTGGTCTGCCGGGACGTACTCGTCCCGCGTCAGCGTCTTCCGGCTCGTCGGCCCGAGCTGGCAGTAGACGCAGTCGAACGTACAG
>JALGSS010001148.1 GCA_029821745.1 Candidatus Zipacnadia bacterium | reverse complement strand
TGTTCGTGGGCCCGGCACTCTTGCCGGGCTGCCGTTGCCGTACCGTAGCCGCAGGTCTTCAGCCTGCGGGCCGTTCGCTGTTCGTGGGCCCGGCACTCTTGCCGGGCTGCCGTTCGCCGTCCGGAGAGGCTTGTCGAAGTCGGTTTTCAGGATGTGGTCCACTGAACGAACGATGTAGGACACGACGGGCTCGGGTGTGTAGTAGACCCCGCGCACCTGGCGCAGTTTCGGGTCATACTCTCTCAGGAAGGTCTCGTAGAAGTGCACCACCGGGTCTTCTCGGCCGGTGCGCAGTGCGAAGTCCTCCAGAACGTTGCCCATATCAGCCCGCGCAAGGTAATCCGCGAGGTCATCAACGATCCACGCGATGCGGTCATCGCCACGGTGAGGTCGCGCTCTCGGGAAGGGCGAGAGGAGATGATGTTCGGCAAGCCGATGCGCCGCAAGGCGCCCAGGACTGCGGCGACATGACCGTGGGGGCGACTGCGGAGCACATCGAAGTCCTCGAGGGCTTCGAGTGCTCGCACGGCGAGACCGCCGCGCAAGAGGACGCGGATGCCGTCAATGACCTCGGGCGGCAAGTGGGTGATGTTGGCGATGGTGCGTTTCTTGACTTTGCCATCTTCGCGGTACGATTCGCGGATGAGAATAGTGGGGGGGGGGAGACTTGCGATTGGGAACCCTCTCGATATGCATGACTACCATCATACAACATATGTGCCTTAATGTCCCGCAAGAGTGCCTCATATGCTCCTCAATACATGGCTACATAGCGACATCGATTTCGCGCCAAAACTCAGCGCAGAGGCCGCTCCAAAGCCCACAAAGCCCAAAACCGAGTACCAGACCCAAGGGAACTTGGGGCCAACGACAGCCCTACAAACGGCCAACAGACAGTCGCGCACAGAGTGCGCTCCTACAAGTTCCCTGAGACCTCGTGGCTCAAAGAGGGTCCCCACGCAACCTTCAGTCCCGCATTCCCGAGCCGATACTCCCTTACAGACCGCTCCTCATTGGAGCGCAAGGAGGACCCTATGCAGCCGCCTGCCGGCCGTGAATGGCACAGGGAGTACATCACGCGATCCGACCTCGATACCGATGTGCGTATCACCCAGGTCACCAGCGCGCCGATGATCCATGAGAACAGATATTCACCCCTGATTCGCGTTGCTTCGTCTACTCGCGCCGCCAAGCACTCGATCTGCCCCGGGAATACTGGCTCGCCGACCTGTCCACCTTCCATCTGCGCAAGCTCACCGATGAGCCAAATGTGAAAGGCCCGATCATCACCCCCGACGGCCAGTGGATGTACTACATGGTCGAGGGCGATGAGATCGAGCTCAAGCGCCTGTCAGTGGAGAGCTTCGAGCGCGAGACCGTGGCGACAACGGACCTGGTCTATGACGCGTATACGCTGGGCACGATCCGCCACGACGGCCAGGCGTACGTCACCTCCGGCACCGTGAAGGGCGAGACGAGCGAGTGGGCTGTGGTCCGGTTCGATCTCCCCTCGGGCGCGGCGAAAATCATCATGCAGACCGACCAGATCTGCAATGCCCACCCGCAGTACTCCCTCGCGCCGACCAATGACGTGCTGATCCAGGAGAACCACGGGTGCAAGTTCGACGAGGAAGGCCGTTGTGTGCGACTCACCTCCGGCTACGGGGGGCTACGGGGCGGACCTGCATGTGATCGATGATGAGGGCGGGAACATGCGGGACGTGGCGATGGGCCGCACGGATATGGAGATGATCCAGGGGCACCAGTGCTGGGTCGGGAAAACGGGCCGGGTGCTCAGCACGCTGGTGCGCCGAGATACGCCCGATGAGGCCTTCCGCTCCGACCGCATCGTCACGGTGACCCCGGGCCAGAGCGACAGGGAGATCGTGGGCCTGGGGCAGGAGTTCTCCCACCCCAATGTAAGCCATGACGCCCGGTGGTGGGTATGCGACGAGTTCGGCACCGGCGACCTGTTCATAGGGTCGATGCGCACTCACAAGTATGCCCTGCTGGCCCACAGTGGCTCCTCATTCGGCTCGCCACAGTATACCCATCCGCACCCGGCATTCAGCCCCGATGGGACGAAGGTGCTGTACAACTCGGATATGACCGGCGTGCCGCAGGTGTATGTGGCTGAGGTCCCGGCGGCCCTGCCGGCCGAGCTCGATTCATAGGACGCCAGGATTGCTTGCGCTGAAAATGTTATTTGTGGGCACGGGGTGTCATCCCGCTCTGCGGGATGTGACGGGGCCCCGTGCAAAGCCTTTCAGAGCATCCGTGGGGCCCCGTCGATTGTGCGGCATCGACACCCCACGGCTATCTGGCCTGTTTCCACACAACCGACTTCCCCGCCGCCTCCGGCTCGCCTTGCAGTAGCGATGCGCGTCGGGTACGCTTCGCATATGCGCGAGACCTCCGTGTCTAACGAGCGATCCACGCGACGGGCCTTCCTGAAGAAAGCGGGCTGCCTGCTGGGGGCAGCCCTCGGAACCGGGTTCGTCGCTGACTGCCTGTGGGAGCCCCACGCGCTGCGAGTCTACCGCATGGATGTGGCGCTTGATGGCCTGCCTGCGGCCTTCGA